>JABDCY010000021.1 GCA_013287855.1 Candidatus Babelota bacterium
CGGGGCCAATTTTCAAATTTATCTTGCTTTTTGTTTCTGTTGAAAATAATCCATAAGATTCATTGCTTTATTCTTATATGTTTGATCAATTTTTACTCCATAAGCTTCCTTGAGGGATTCTGTAAAGCCGTTAGCGCCAAATGCTTTTTGTGCTATGTCTATACTCCCAAATCGCGCCTTGAGCTCTTTGGAGTCATCTTTTTCTAGAAATTGTATAACCGCATCAGATCCACATTTAACTTGAAGAATTTCGTGAGCTCGAACTATGTACGTCATACCAACAACATTTTGCATAAGTCGATCGGTCGCACATCGAGTTGCTTCATTCATATCGAGCTTAAGTACATAACGAGGATCTTGCTTTGATGTGTTGTTATTGCCCGCTTTGAGAGCCATTGAACTAATCCCGAGGCACAGAATAGCAGAAAACAATCTTTTCATTCTTACTAAATTCATAAAACTCCATTCTTTAGTAATGCTTTTATTTAAATAACAATTAAATTATGCTTATTTTAATATATCATTAAATTTCAATATGTCAATTACAGGATTGTCTTCATAGCTGTTTTGTAGCAAGAAAAAAGCCCCGCTTTCGCGGGGCTCAATTATGCTGCTCATGTCTATTTCCAAAATGCGATCATATCCCACACGGAACTCAAGAAATCGGTGATGCCAGACCAGGCCCAACCAACCCAACCTTGGGGTGCTTCTTCCTCTTCTTCTTCAGCAGGTTTTTCTGGTTCAGTTGGCACTGGACATGCCAATGCACGCTCTTGTTCAGCAAGTTTCAGCGCCTGTTGTTTTAAATCGATTCCTTTTTCTTTTAATGCTGCAAGCGATGATTTAATGCGCGCAACATTTTCTTTTATTTTAGCAACTTTGCCATTGAAATATTGTGTGAATGGATTTTGAATATATTCACTAATGTTCTTCACATTCTTAAGATAGGTATCCATACCCATGTATAATGCGCGAGCTTTATTGTGATCAAGCACTTTGGCGATTTCTTTAAAATCATTCCATGCTTGTTTTTCGTATTTGCGACACAAATTAATCTGTTCCATTAATTTGGTGAGCGCCTCATCAAGATCAACATCAAGTTTTCGAATTTCTTCGATATCTTTTTTCAGTTGTTCAAGGTTTGTTTGCTCTGCCACGAGCGTTTCATACAGCTGGCGCTCTTGTGGACTGAGTCCCTTATTTTTATCCCGCTCTTGTTTGAGCTCGTCGAGCAAGAATGCTACTATTTCATCAATCTGACCGTGATTCAATGCTTGCTCAATATAAAACGGATCCAGAATTTTATTTTCCACTTCATTGCGCTCGTTGAAAAATTTCATGCGCAGATCAAGAATCTGATCAATCTGATTTTTTATTTTTTCGTACCGAGCTTCGGCTTTTTCCCACCAGATGCGCTTAATGAGCCAGTTGCCTTCAGGCTCCTCTAGCCCCACGGTATCAAAACCAACTTCACCTTCTGCCTCAAGCTCTTCTGCTTTTGGTGCTTGCGTGATTTCTGGCGCTCTTGTCACCGGAGCAGTTGTTTTTGGAGCTTCTGGTAATTTCGTTGCAGCTGCTTTTTCTTGAGCTGGTGCTTGTACGGTTGTTTGTTCGGTTTTTGGCTGCACGGCAGCTTCTTCTTTTTTCTCCGGTGCCATTAATGGCTGCGCAGCTTCACTTGCTTGAGGTGATTCTTGTTGTAGTGCAGGTTTTTCAGCTGTTTCTTTTTTTTCTACATCTGGAGTTGATGTTGCAGGCACAGGAGCAACTGCTGCTTCTGCTGATTGGCCGGCTGCTTGCGTTGGTGTTGTTGCAGGAGTTGCTGTTGCCGCGACTGCATCAGGAGTTTTTACCTCTGCTGAACCAGATGAACCAGGTAGTTGATTTACTGGCAACACACCTTGCCGCTCTTGTGCATCTACCGACATCCAACAGAGTGCGCACAGCACTGCCACAACCACACTACGCATATTCCTTAACTCCTTTAACAAAATGGCACCATCGCCGATTTTTGCAATTACAATGTTTGTGAAAGTTCTTTAAGCTCATTCATCAAACTTGTTGATAATTGTTCCGCTTCCCACGAAGTATAGCTCCAACGCACTCCAGAATCAACGCGCATCAAAACTGAGCGATCACTCTTAATATCGATAATATCTATGCGCACTACATTCATGAGCGGATGAACCGCTGACGGTGCACGCACGACACCTGCGCGACCTAATACACTATATACCACATTATTTATATCCATAAAACACATCATAACTTTTTTTTGCCATACCATGTTGTGATAGCCGGTGTGTTCTTTATGAATCGAGATTAAAATGCTTTCAAGTCCTTTGGGATACAGACACTGAATAGGTGTTGTATGCGGCAATCCTTTTTCGGAGAATGTCGCCAACGTCGACACCGTTTTGCCTTCTTTTAATACTGCAATTAAATCTTCGGGAAGTTTAACCCCTACATGCTTTGCCATGGGCACCACCTTAAACAAAAAATACGAACATTAAATATTTTAAATCGACAACTTCACTACGATCTCATTTTCAACTGCTAGTCCTGCTGGTGTTAATATGATATGATCCCCCGCTTGTTTGATAAATTTGTTATCCCGCAACCACCCTATTGTTTCAAAAATTTTCTCCTCTTCAATCGATGAAAGTCCTTCACACAACTGCAAAAGACTAATTCCTTGCGCTCTGCGCATTCCCAACATGACGCGCTCTAACTGTATTTGTTCGCGCGTTAATTCTTCAGCAAAAATAGTGCAATCCTGATCCAGCTCATTATTCTGTAAATAGGTCATAAGATTTTTTTGATTTTGAAATCTTCCTGCCCCATCAAATGAACATGCACCTAATCCAAAACCCTTGTAGGGTTTGCGTTCCCAATATGCGGTATTGTGACGCGATTCATAGCCCGGTTGTGCAAAATTGGAAATCTCATATTGCATAAAGCCGTGCGCTCCTAGCGTATCCACCGTCCAATAATAGAGATCAACCACTTCATCGTCATGCGGCAACGTAATTTTTTTTGCCTTCACCCCAAAATAGAGCGGTGTATTTTCATGCACCGATAAAAAATAAACCGACACATGTCGAATTGGCCACGTTACTACTTCCTGCACAATCGCTTTCCATTCGCTTGCTGTAACCCCAGGAAGCCCAACGATCAAGTCTACCGACATATTGTCAAAGAGCGGCTGCGCCTCGTTGAGCAATGCATAGACATCGCCAGCAGTTTGAAATCTATTTAACTTTTTGAGCACCTCGTCCTTAAGGCTTTGTACCCCTATACTTAAACGATTGATGCCTGCCTGTTTCCAGCCTAGTAGTTTTTCTTTGGTAACCGTACCCGGATTAACTTCTAATGAAATTTCGCACGTATCGTCAAAAGCAAACCATGTTCTTAGTGTACCAGACGTGTCAAGTAGGGCCGGAATTGGATAGGTGCTTGGCGTTCCACCACCTATGAATATTGTGTCTAGCTGCTGCTTTCGCCCCATTTTTTGTCCAAATGATACAATTTCTTTTTTTAACGCCTCATGGTACTGCAGCATGTACTGGTCATGGGAAGCTAATGCCACAAATGGGCAAAAATGACATTTGTAGGGACAGAATGGCCAATGGAGATATAAGGAGCGCGTATCAGCGGAGGGATCAAATTTCACGAATTATTACTCTTGTTTAGTTTTTTTCGAGGCAATTATTTTGTTAACGGTGGCTAACGCTTGCAAAGCATCCTGTGGAAATTGTGATGTGTCATTGCACTGATTCTTGATCTTTTTATGATGGATACGGTCTCTTGGGCAACAGGTTGTTTCGACAATTTGATAAGATGTTTCCCACGTTAGGTCGTCCAACAAGCTCAATGTAGCAGTATGTTGCACTGATGGTAAAATACCTAAGTCTAAAAAACGAAGGTACGATTGTTGTTGTATGTAACCTCTCAGCATCCTATTAAAACTAGCAATAACTTGCATTTGCAGTGAATTGGGATCGTCTAAATTATCGTCCGGAACCTCTGTGATTTTACATTCCTCACCTGTTTTAAACGTTATATATCGCGATCCATCTCCAAAATAACCAACCGTCTCTTTTTCTAATGTCGGTATGTGAGTTGCATAATTTTGCGAACTGCCAAATCCATAGTGTCTTCCTAAATCCAAGCGAACTTGCCGATGTTTGCCATCTTTAGTGGAAATAAGCGAACCAATGGTTCTAAGATCACCATAGCTGATCATTACCGTACCAATTTCCTTCTTTTCAAGATGCATAGCAATATTGGAAGAATAAATACAAAAAATCGAGGACACACCTAGTACAAATTTCATAGATTATCCTTTCAAGCCCTTTATTAATAAGAACCACTTACTGTTTTTGAGATTCAACTAATTGCCTAAAAGAAGCGAACTCTTTCAATGCATCTTGAGAAAATGGGCAAGTGTCATGCAAATTATCACTTTCTGATTCTGTTTGTTGTACATTGCTATCGCAATAACTCGATGTTCTTATTTTATAAGAAGTTTTCCACGTTTTATCATTAAAAACGGTTAAAAGATTAGTGCGTTGTGTCGATGGTAAAACACCACAATAATCGACATAACGGTACAACGGCAATTCTTGTATATAGCCTCTGAGCATTGCATTAAAGCTGTTAATGACCTGCATTTGCGGTGAATCATTATCAAGACTATCATCAGGAAGACCCTCAACTTTACATTGCTCGCCCGTTTCAAACTCAATTAACCGAGCTCTATTAATATACGTTACAACCATATACTTTTTTAATGGTGAAGTTGTCTCTGTATAATAATTAGATGGATTCCAAGCACCATAGTGCCTCCCTAAGTCCAATGAAATTTCACGGTTAGAACTGCTGAGGCAACCGGAAGTACCTTCATCACCAAAAGAAACAATAACAGAACCGATTGCTTTTTTTTGAGAATTCATAGCGATAATGGGAAATGACACACTAAGTATCGAAAATAAAAGCAGCGAAAATTTCATAGATTTTCCTTGAGGATTTTGAGGAATAGTTTTTTTGATAATTACCATACAACAATTGAGGTCGCGCATGAGGATAGGATGCATGACCGAAATTGGTGCAAATTTTGCTTGAGAACCTTCTTCGCAGATGACACGCAATTCTTTGACAATATCTTGATCTAATGTCGTGGTTTCTAAAAATCGAATCAGCTCTTCATCAGTTTTACTTTCTACATCAAAGCTGTAGCGCATATATAAATAATTTTTGATGATAATGGTCATACGCAGATAAAATTCTTTACTAAGCCTTTCATCTGAGCTGTTAGCAAGCAGATGCTGTAATTCCTTGAGGCGAATGAGCGCAATTTCCCATGGCTGTTTTTTGCTACGCTTCTTTTTGTAAAGCACCACAAGATAGGACACAAATCCCAAGATCAACAGTGCTGCTACACCAACCATGGTGTAAAAAAACCAAGTTGTTTGCCAAAATGGTTGATGCCATAGTCCATAATTAGGATACAAATCTAACTTATTTTCCATTTTTAGTTACCTAACTGCTTATTAGAACTCCATCTTGCAACCCGTCAGCCTTCGCTCTTTCTATTGAGCTTCGGCGGACAGGCTGATGGGGACACCAAAATTAATATGTCATACGTCGACGGAAGAAACACACAATATCATTCATAAAAGGCTTACCAGGAGTTATATCGATGAAATCGATACCATATTTTTTTAAGAAGTTCTCTTGCGTAGTTTTGCGGTCTCGAAGAAAAGCTTGGAGACGCTCCCTTGAATAGCCCCGCGTGTCAATAAGCGCACGTCCACCAGACTCGATATCTTCGACCGTTAAAAATCCAACATTGGGCAGCGCGTCTTCAAAGACATCTAAACAACGAATTGCTACAACTTCGCAATGATACGTCAACGCACCAAGAAATTTTTCTATGCCTTGCTCTGCTTGAATATCAATAAAATCAGAAATCAAAACAACTAGAGCATCCTTGCGACGTAGACGCGCAATATGCTCTAAGGGCAACCGAAATGTGGTTTTACCCAAGCTCAACTTAGTTTCGCTTGGGGCCCCGCCTGTCCTGATCCTGTCGAAGGACTCACCACGCGTAGAGTCGACTTGTATTTTGTCTGGCGTTCTAAATTTTGCAGCGCCAGAATTGGCAATCATCTTATGCTCAAAAATATGCTGCATGAGTGTATGTACGTGATTGCGCCCTTTGTTAGGCGGGATAAATTGTTGCACAGCATCAGCGAATAGCACAAGGGAAGAGCTATCGTTGCCATATTCAGCAACTAACGCAAGAACTGCAGCCACTTCTGACATTAAGTTGTATTTTGTTTGTGCTGCCGAAGTAAACATACCGGAAGCCGAGCCATCGAGCGCGATCATCACACAGCGACTGCGTTCTTCAATATATTGCTTCACAAGTAACTTGTTCATGCGCGCAGAACTTTTCCAGTCGATGAAACGCACGTCATCACCAGTTTGATATTCGCGAATCTGATCGAATTCAAAACCAGAACCGCGCGTTTTGGAGCGCGTATCACCAACCCGTGAACCATTTAATAATCTGCGGGTATGAATTTCGATTTGTTTGATTTTTTTTAATGTTTCTTGCGAAATCATCTACAAACATCCTAATATTCGGAATTATGGTTCGATACAATTTGCTCGTAAATCTCGCAAATCACTCACCACGAACGGGTTAAAAAATCTTCCCAATTACCTAAATTTACCCCAAGCTTGTCACAAGTTGTTGAAATCTTATATCCGGTCGCCCTGAGTGCCGAGCATTGCGAGGTGTATCGAAGGGTCTCACGAACAGACTAAAACCACGGCCCCTGCATAATAACATCGGGCAACTTAATGCTACCATCTTCTTGTTGATAGGTTTCCATCAAAGCAACCATTAAGCGAGGCAGTGCCAACGAAGAACCATTAAGCGTATGTACCAACTCCGGTTTTTCATCAGCAGAAGCTCGATAGCGAATCATACCACGACGCGCCTGAAAATCGGTGCAATTAGAAATCGATGAAACTTCATAGTAGGCATTTTGCCCCGGCATCCACACTTCAATATCATAGGTTCGCGCTGACGGAAATGAGCAATCTTGCATGGCGAGTAAGCTAACGCGATAATGCAAACCCAATTTTTGCAATATTTGTTCGGCACAGGCAAGCATGCGATCTTGTTCTTCGTTTGATTTTTGTGGTTCGCAGATGGTGTATAACTCAACTTTTTCAAACTGATGAATGCGAATAAGACCACGCTCAACCGCACCATACTTTCCAGCTTCAGTTCTAAAACAACTGTTCCATGAGGTCATGCGCACTGGCAGTTGTTCATAGGCAAAAATATGCTTGCGATATAAATTGGTTAAATTTACTTCTGAGGTCGGTGTTAAAAATAATTTTTCCTCGGGCATGGCATATACTTGATCTTTAAATTTTGGAAAATTGCTCGCAATTTCAAGTGATGCCTCATTCACCAAATAGGGGGGCAAAACGGGACTGTAGCCATGATCCCAATTATTTTTGAGCATCATAAAAGTTAATGAGTACAGCAATTTAACTGCATCACCTTTGTACAAAACAAAATTGCTGCCGGTCATAACTGCAGCAGCCTCAAAATCAAACCATCCATTTTTCGCACCAAGCTCAACATGATTTTTTATCGGAAAGGTGAAAATTGCTTTGCTACCAAATACTTTTATTGGTTTATTTGCTTCTTTGCCGCCGATAGGTAAATCTTCTTCGGGCAAATTTGGGCAACGTAAATACAAATCATTAAATTCTGATTCGAGCTTTTCAAGAGATGTCTCAGATTCTTTTAATAACTTGCCGATAGAAATAGATTGTTCACGAATTTCTGGCGTGATGCCTGATTTTGCTTGAGCCGCAAGTTCATTTTTTTTATGGCGCAAATTTTCAACTTCGATGCGCACGTTGCGCACATGCACATCGAGCTCATACAATTTTTTGAAATCAAAAGAAGGTTCTTTTTTTGCAAGTAGTTCACGAACTTTGTCTGGATCTTTGCGTAATAATCCTAAATCTATCATGACAGCTGTCTTTCAGTTGCAAAATTGAATAAATATGATGATTTTTATGATACTGCAAAATAGCATCGTTGAAAAGATAATTCCTGAAGGTCTGTTCATTCAATCTTTAAGAAATTTGACATTGTCCAAGCAATTCGAGTCACAACCGAACACGTGTTCGCTTGGGCAAAAAAAAGGGCCGCCTTTAAAAGCGACCCTTGCGAGTAATTCTTGTCTTGGTCACATCACTAGTTAACCAACTCTAACTCCACTTTTCACCAGTTCACGTAAATTTTTGCCTGGCTTAAAGCGAGGAACAAAAATTTCTGGTAATTGAATTGGTTGTTTAGTAGCCGGGTTGATACCCTTGCGAGCTGGACGACGAGAGATGGTAAAGCACCCAAATCCTGTTAGGGTAACTTTTTCCCCTTTCTTCAACGCACGCTCAACAATGCGGGTAAACGACTCTAGAACACGTGAGACATCCTTTTTGCTAAAGGTAGTCTCCTCACTCAGTGAATTGATCAATTCACTTTTGTTCATAAGACACTCCTCATGAATTAAGGTATAACGGTTAAAACACTGCACTTCATTAAACTTGTTGCCTTTTTTTTCTGCACTTGTACCCTATAGTAATTTTATTTATAACTTTGTCAACCGAGTGAAAAAGTTTTGTACCTACGATACAAGAATTATTCAAAAAAATTGACAACGGTCAATTTATGAAAGGCAATTATGTACCTCATAGATACACACTGCCACATTAATGCGATGGTAAAATCGCCTTTTGATGCGCCACTTACAACACATGAAATTGACGCTGCTGAGCCTATTATTCTTGAAGCCAAAGCTCATAATGTTTCGACGATTATTAACGTTGGCACGAGCGTTATTGAAAGTAAAAATTGCATCGCATTAGCACAACGCTATGAGAACTGTTACGCCGCAATAGGGATTCATCCCAATGATTTAACCTCTATGTGGAAAAACGATATTGAGGAGCTCAAAAAACTCCTGCAAAAAAAAGAAGACTATAAAATAATTGCCATTGGTGAATGTGGTCTTGATAAGCATTATCCTGACTATGATGAGCAGAGACAACGGGATGCCTTTAAGATCCAGATAGAATTAGCTCTGGAGCATGGGCTAGCACTGATTGTCCACACGAGAGATGCAGACGATGAAGTATTGCCAATTATCGCAGAATATAGGGGGCAAGGCTTGAAAGGGGTCATTCACTGCTTTTCCGAAGGACTGGCTTTCGCGCAAAAAGCAATCGAATTGGGATTTGTGTTAGGCATAGGTGGTACGATAACCTATCCTAAAAATCAGGTACTACGTGAGGTGGTAAAAACAGTGGGTTTAGAACATATCATCCTAGAAACTGATGCACCTTTTTTGCCGCCGCAAGAATTTAGGGGAAAACAAAATCATCCAAAATACATTGCTCTTATAGCAGAATATATTGCCAAACTAGTCACTATTGATGTCGAAATAGTTGCTGAGCAGACAACAAAAAATGCGCTGCGCATATTTAATGTGCGCAGCACGCTATAAACCTTCATGTTGAAATTATCTTATTTCTTCCAGATCCACGTATAGCCAAGATAGCCGATTATGAGAGTTCCTAAACCTATAACAACTGGGTTTAAAAACCGCTGTAATATTGTTTGTTTTACTATTTCTGGCTTAGGAATTTTTGATTGAGTGGGCTGGTTTTCGGAATTTAATTTGCCTGATGTTTTTATTTGGCTTTGTGGTTGAGCAGCTTCTTCCTCGGAAATATTTATTGATCTTTGCTTTCCTGTAGCCTGCTTCGCGTTGACAGGTTGAGGTAACTGAGATTCAACTTTCTTTTTCCGTGCCTCGAAAGCAGCATGTTGTGCTTTTAATTTTGCTACTGTTCTTTTTACTTCTACTTCTGAAAAGTTACCTGTTGCCAATAAACAAGCTTGTAACGTGTCAAACTGATTCGAATACCAAAGATCCCGTAAACTCACATTATCTTGAATATAAGAAACAATAGGGAAATCTTGTTCATTGATTGCATAATCCATAGCAACTAAGGAAACGGTCAAACTACTCAGTAGCATACCTGTTATAAATCTCATTTTATTCATAATAAATACCTCCATTTCATATATATACATATAATCACAATTATTCAATTTGTCAATTTCACGCGAAAGTGATCTATATTTTTACAGGTATCAACAGGTAGATTTTGTAACAATTTTCCCCTATTTCTCTGCAAAAATCTGTAAGACTACGCAATTGGTCTCTAATATTATTGCTTCTGCGGTAAAAGCCTGCTAAATTTATGGTAAAATTAATTCGCTACAAAGGAAGCTCAATGGCTACCAGAGAAGATTTTCAAGCAATTTATCGTCATCTTATTTCGCAACGACCCACTCAACTAGGTGCATATCTTTTCTAAGCACCTAGAAATTTTCCTCTTCATTTTTTGTGTATTTTTAATTGAATTCAAACGAAAGATTTTTATATGGAAATTGCACTTATTGTCGCATTTGCCATCTATCTGGGCATATTAATAACCATTGGCTTTATTTTTCATCTTAAGACAAAAAAAGTTGATGAGTTCATGGTTGGCGATCGTTCTGTCAACTATTTTGTGACTGCCATTTCGGCCCAAGCCAGTGATATGGGCGCATGGCTGTTTCTTGGATTTCCTGGCACCCTCTACGTCACCGGCCTTATTGAAGCATGGACTGCAGTCGGTCTTGTCATAGGCATGTATCTAAACTGGGAATTCATTGCACCAAAACTACGCACCATGACGGAGCAGCTACAAACACCTACCTTTTCTTCATTCTTCAACAAACGTTTTAACGATCCTTCTGGCTTAGTTGCCGTGGTGAGTGCGCTCATCACCCTCATATTTTTCACCTTCTACATCGCTTCGGGTCTTGTTGGTATGGGGATTGTGTTTGAATCCGCTTTTGGCATGAACTATCAAACGGGCATAATTTTGGCACTTGGCGCTGCATTGTTATTCACCATAGTTGGTGGATTTATTGCCGTGGCCTGGTGCAATTTGTTTCAAGGCCTCTTTTTACTTGTCATGATCGTTATGGTTCCAGCTTATGCATTTTTTAAATTACCAGCAGGTTTTGCCAGCATTGCAGCGGGAGCTGCAGCTAAAAATGTTTCGCTTTCCTTGCTGCCTTCATGGGCTGCACTTGGTAATGCACTGATACTTTCTTTAGGCTGGGGACTTGGTTATTTTGGACAACCGCATATCTTGATCAATTTTATTGGCATCGACGATGTTAAAAAAATAAAATATGCAAAATATGTAGGCATCACCTGGCAAATTATTGTTCTACTCGCTGCAATATTTTTGGGACTTATCAGCATCGGCTATTTTACCAACGGCATCAGCAATCCAGAAATGTCATTTGTTATCATTACCAAAGAACTGTTTACACCACTGCTTGCTGGTTTTGCCTATTGCGGCATTTTAGCCGCAACACTCTCTAGTATGGACAGTCATATTCTGGTATCGGCTTCTACTCTTGCTGAAGATATTTACAAACGAATTTTCAATAAAGAAGCTTCTCAAAAACAGATTGTGCGCGCATCCCAATTTGGTGGATTACTCGTTGCTGCCGTTGCATTATCAATCTCGCTGAATAACAGCAAGACGGTATACAATCTCGTGAATTATGCCTGGTCAGGACTTGGCAGCTCATTTGGTCCGCTCATGATTTTGTCATTGTACTGGAACGGCGTAAATCGCTATGGCGCTCTTGCAGGATTGCTTACAGGAAGTATTATTGCAGGATTCTGGCAATTTACTGGCATTGCAATTTTACCACTCATTCCTGGATTTATTGGAAGCTTTATCGCAGCGTATGTTGTTTCAAAGATCACCCGATAAGTTTTGAAATTTGCGTGAGGGCATTAAACAAATGCCCTCACGCCTCTATCCAATAAAATATGCGACATTGCTCCCACTACAAAAAACAACGCATCGAAGAAAAATAATCGTGCGCAGGCTGGAGCATATATGTTGACAATCACTACCCCCAACATCGGCACACCAATCAAAAAGAGTGGCCGATGGAAAAGCCCTCGGTGTTGCACTAACATTGGCAAAATACACACAATACTGATTAACGCAGCAATCAAAAAACATCGATGCAATGCAAGCACCAGCAAAACAAGAAATAAAAATCGATAAAACCATAGCTGACCTTTGCTTTTGGTATCCACATCGGGAAATAGCGCGCCCACTAATGCACACGCAAGCCATTCAAGCATAGTAAATGGTGTTGGTTTAAGAGATTTGAGAAGATACAAAACAATAACATAAGCGGTAAAACCGCCCATCAGATGAGTGCGATAGCCTGGCATATAGTTCCTTATTTTATGTACTATAAATTATGCATATTCTCGATTGCAAATTACCAACATCTTGCCTAAAATACCACAGCTCTTCATACAATAAACAAGAAGGAATTTTTATCATGTCAGCAAAACATTTCGCATTCATAATCCTTTGTCACATCACGTTCAGTACTATATGGAGCATGCAAGACAGTGATATGGCTGACCCAAAAACTGTTGAATTTGAGATACTCGGAAAATGTATTTCATACGCACCTTGTTTTTACATCAACTTTCCCAAATACGATAAAGAATTGCGAGTATATGAAAGCAAGACCATCATGCGTCACAATACTACGTGGCAGACCTATTTATTTACAACCGAACAGGAAGCGACAATAAAAAAACTCCAAGAATTACTCAGCAAAGATACTGCAGTCGAAGCATTTTCTTATCAATATACACATTACAACGATGGAACCGAAGAAATGATGGGACTTAAAATATTTATTAAAGGCCTTGGAAAACCAGATAAGGATTATTCATCCACTGATAAAGCAGAAGGTTCATTGATAGCATCCCATGCCAAAAAATTTTATAGCACTTTACAACCTTCCCTCACCCTAGAATTCAAAAAACTCAGTTTGGGTAATAAATAAAAATAACCGTGACGCATGTCGTAAAGGTAGATATGGACCAGTCAATATGGGTAACTCCCCCATCTCTATTGCAAACACCAACACTTGCTGTTACAATTGCCCTAAATAATAATTCTTTTTTTAGGAATTTATATGCAACCGCATAGTCAAAATTCAATTTCCAGTTCCTCTCTCTCAATGCGCAACAGCATATCTGCTTTTTGCGCATCAATTTTTTATCACTTCTTTTTTTACTTTTATTATCGTTATTATCATTATTACGGGGACTGCCTTTTTAGAAAATTTGCATAATTTTTAGAAAAAAAAAGAAATTAAGAAAATCCCCGGCAAACACCGGGGATTTTTATTATCAACAATTTTATAAGGAAAAATATATGTTTACCAAAAGACATCTCATTGCACTTGTGGTGCTTGCCGCATTCATTGGAATTTTTGCACTATTAAAATTACGAGTAAGAAAAGAAAACAACAATGGCATAACTATTGGCATATTGCAAACAGCTTCGCACCCTGCTCTTGATGCAGTGCGAGAAGGATTCATGCAAGAGATTAAAAATGATCTGCCCGATGTTGAATTTGTTGTGCAAAATGCACAAGGCAACATTAATAACGCACATGCCATTGCTCAAAGCTTTCACGCTAACGATCATATCAATGCTATTTTTGCTATAGCAACTCCAGCCCTGCAAGCAACGGCAAGTATCGAGAAGCAAAAACCTATTGTGTTTGCGGCAGTCACTGATCCTAAAGCCTTACATCTTGAACTTCAAAACTCAAATATCACCGGCGTAAGTGATATGATTAATGTCCCCAATACCATCACCATGCTCAAAGAACTCGTACCTACCGCAAAAACGGTTGCGCTCATTTACAACAATGCAGAAATAAATTCAGCCACCCTAGCCAAATCTATGAAAAAGGAACTTGAAGCACAGGGATTACAAGCAATCGATTTTGGTGTGACAAGTGAAGCGGATATATTACCCGCAGTTACCACGGCACTTTCTAAGGCTGATGCGCTACTCGCACCTACTGACAATACCGTCGCTTCTACCATCGAACTTATTGCAAAGCAGGCACTTGCAGCTAAAAAGCCTCTCCTTGTAAGTGATAATCTTCTCGTTGCAAAGGGAGCATTGGCAGCACGTGGTGTTGACTATAAAGCAATTGGGCAACAAGCTGCGCAACAAATGTCGGCGATTTTAAAAGATGGCAAAAAGCCTTACGAGTTACCAATTGGCTATGCAATTTCAGGTCGCATTTTCATCAATAAACAAACTCTTGAAAATCTTAACCTTCATATACCTGCTTCACTAGAGGATCAGGTAACGTTTATATAAAAAATGAAAAAACACTAAACCGTTCGTGGTGAGCATAGTCGAACCATGCATCAGAAAAAAAATGATGGGTATACAGAACCACTTAATGGAAAAAAAACTAATTTAACAAATATAATGCGAAGTGGATTTAGAAAATTTTAAAAAAATAAGGAAACATGGTTCGACCCTTCGTCAGGCTCAGGGCAGGCTTGCTAATGAAGAAAATTATAAACGAAGGGCGTTTACTCCCGAGCTTAGCCGAGGGGTCACCTCGAACGGAAATGGTAAATGTGCCTGTAATGGAAACTCATTACAAGAAGTTCTTAATCGCACATCATGATCAACGTATAATCCAATTGTAAACAAAGATTTTTCGTCTTCTCATAAAGATGAAGCTCTTTGGATAACAGAGAGTGCTAAATAGTTTTATGAAACATTACATCTAACCACATTAAAGGAATCACATGGTTAACCTAGTACCACTACTACAAGGCATCATTGAGCGTGGTCTTATTTATAGTCTTGTTGTCATTGCCGTGTATCTGACCTCAAGAATCATAAAATTTGATGATTTAACCGTTGAGGGTAGTTTTGGCATAGGGGGTGCGCTTGCGGCATTTTGTTTGCTCTTTCATCTGCATCCAATGGTGGCATTGCCCATCATCATGGGAGCGGGAGCATTATCAGGATTTGCTACCGGGATGTTGCATGCCAAACTCAACATCAACAATTTGATTAGCGGCATTGTGGTCACCACAGGACTTTTTTCGATAACCTTAGCGATTGCTGGTTCCAATGCTAGCATTATAGGAATGGCGACCCTGTTTGATCTGCTTCCATTGCCGGCAAGTCTCGTTACCTATAAATTTTTAGTCGTGCTTATTGCGTTAAATATCATTGCTGTAAGCAGCATGCGCTGGCTGCTCAACACTGAAGCAGGATTTCTCATTCAAGCTGTCGGAGATAATCCACAAATGTTAACCAATCTCGGCAAAAATATTAAAGCGTACAAAGTCACCGCACTCGTTCTTGCAAATACACTCACCGCACTTGCAGGAGGTCTGTTTGTACAATATGTAGGCTATTTCTCTATATGGGGCAATGTTGGTATTTTGGTCAGTGCTCTTGCTGGTCTGATTCTTGCGGAAATTTTGAGCACGGCGCTTGATAGTAGCCTCATCATAGGCAGCATCATGTATCAGGCAATCATTGCAATGACTTTTGAGCTGCAGGTACCACAAGAATGGAATAAATTAATTACCGCAGGACTCATTGTGGCATTGCTAATCATCAAATCGCCTAAATTCTTAACCTTTGGAAGGAAATAATCATGTTAGAGCTGCAACATATTTCCCTAGCATTTGGTGACAAAGAAGTTTTTCGCAATCTTTGCGCAACTATTAACGACGGCGATTTTATTCTTATTGTTGGCCCCAACGGTGCCGGTAAAACTACGTTATTTGATATCATTGCAGGTCGCATCGGACCAGATAGCGGAAAGATTATTCTCGATGGTAATGATATTTCGCACGTTGATGAATTGCACCGTGCACCCTACATTAGCCGATTATTTCAGAACCCCTCACTCAGTTGCGTACCGAGTATGACCGTTGCGCAAAATTTGGCGTTAGCAACCTACAAAGGCCGATCGGTGAAACTGCGCAATGGCATGCACACATTCCCTGAGCAGGTAGTAGAAGAAGTTTTAAAACCGCTGAATTTGGGCCTTGAAAAATTACTTGCTACACCGATGGGTTCGCTTTCTGGCGGTCAGCGACAAATTATCTCGTTTGTCATGGCAACGCTCGTCGAGCCCCGCATGTTGTTGCTCGATGAACCAAGCGCAGCACTAGACCCGATTTCGACTACCAAATTATTGCGCTTTGCGCATCGCTACATTAAAGAACATAGCATCACCACGCTCATGATAACGCATGATCCTGAACTCGCACGAGTATTGGGAACAACACTCTGGGTTGTTGAGAATGGCACCATCGCAAAGAAATATCATGGCGTAGAGAAGCAACAGCTTTCAAATCATGATATGAGTGGCGATATTGATTATGCGCAGATTCAGAGAGGCTGAAAATGGTTACAAAAACTCGTTTGTCATCCTGACCCTGAAATAAATTCAGGGTGACAACTTGCGTTCCACAAAAAAATTATTGAATTATTATTAACTGATATGGAAAAATAATTCAGAATCATTATGAGAGCTAAAGTTAATTTTGAAGAGAACAAGCAATAAATAACTAGATCTTGCTCTGTCACCCTGAATTTATTTCAGGGTCAGGATGACAAACAAGGCAAAATTACTTTAGAATTTTAGACTTAAAAAAAAAGGAAGAAATATATGATGCGTTTATTATTTTCAATCCTCGCACCAAGTATGCTCATTGCCCCTACACTCCTCAATGCACAAGCACGCTCGGCACAGATCTATCGCAACGGTGCACAACACCAAACAATGCCGCAAGCTCCATGGGAACAAGACGATCAACATAACAAAGCTCTTGTATTGGGTACAATCATGGAAATAGTAGGACACTTCTTCAATATCTTGCAAGCGCCACATAACAGTTCAAATGTGGCAAAAAATGTTGGCGACATTGTAAGCAATATTGGCAATGCGGTAGCAAACTTTAAATCACCACAAAGTATCGATTTGGATATGAATTCTGAAGAATTTAAACAACAGTTAATCATGCGAATGAAACTTCTCAAAAGCATGCTGCGCTCAAGATTAGCTAAAAGCAACGCTCGATAATTTCTAAGTCAGACGCATCAGTGTAGTTCTTGGATAGTAAAAGGCGAGAATGTTTTTGTGGTTCCAGCCATCGCTTACCATGGCACGTGCGCCCCATTGGCATAGACCAAGATGATGTCCAAAACCACGTCCTTTGAAGATAATAGCACTACCCTTTTTCTGCACGCCAAAACAGTAACTTCTGATACCTTTGACAAACGAGTACAATTTGCGGCCAGTGAGTTCACATACTGCACGCGCACCTTTGACCACTGCTTGTTGCACCAGACCTGCTTTATCCTTTTTGGTTATTTTAATATCACGCACACTCGTAAGCTGCGGATATTCTTTTTGTAGAAAATTAAGCAATTCATCTTTTTCAACATGCAAGTTCCAAGAATAGGATTTGCAATCTTTACAATGCGTACATGCATAATTGCGTGCCAAATAAGGTGCTTTTTCAAAATCGAAGCCTTCCATGCCTGCAGGCACAATGCCGCCACAACAGATATCAAACATCGCAAGAATCGGTTTTTTGTCATATGACAAAAAAATACCATGGGTATCCTCGACAGCGCGTCGCAGTTCAGACTTTTCATGAACACCGTGATAGGTTTGATGCTTGTTAGTGTTTTTTACATGGTACTGCCGATCCTTTTCATGCGCTTCTTTAATCATCGCCATGACATAACTGCGGCTCGTAATTGCAAGCACCTTGTACATTTCATGTGGCCAACCTGGAAATCCCTCAGTTTTAAGCACTGAGCATACATAATCTTCCAAATCAACAGTATTGATCAACATGCCACAGTTGTCGTGGACCACCAGCATGAAGTGGCCATGAAAAGCGTGCCCCTGGAAGGTTAAATGTCCCGACTGTGGTTTTATTATAAATGGTGTTTGCCGCAATCGCTTCTTATTGATATAAAAAAAACCATCCTTAAAATGGATGGCATGGTGCGTTTCTGGACTTTGTACTTTTTTTTGACTGGTGAGCGATTCCGTAAATATCACGCCATGTTCTGCGCCAATTGTCCACTCGACTTCTTGACCCTCCATTTGCGCCAGCAAAACACGAACTTGATAGGAATGTTCGTCTTGTTTGGGAGAAACTTCAGCTTGGATCGCATATTCAGGATCGACCGTTTGCGATTTAATGTTTTTTGATTTTGTAATTTTGGTTGGTTTGTGTTTTGTACGTTTTGCAAGCACTGGCGTACAAAAAAGCAGCACATTAATGATTAAAGATGTGGCTACTATTCTATGCACCATACTGTTGTAACCAGGTAAAGAATTCTTGAGGAACCTGTTTTTTGCTTTCAATACCTTTATTGGCTAGTGCGTCAGCCTTTTTATTTTCTTCTCGCAACACATGCATCACTTCCGCATTCATGGTTTTTAGAATTTCCATGGCTGCATTGTGCAATTTCTTCAGCCCCTCATGTTTGACCTTATAGCTTTTCTGCAATTGGCGAATCAATAACTGAGAATCTGAAATGATTAATACTGTATCGGGGGAACAAATAAGTTGCTGTAAATGAAATAAACCAAGCAACAATGCATAATATTCGGCTTGGTTATTTGTTTTGGTACCTAAAAAATATCCTTCAGTCACAATGGGAGCTCCATCTTGACTGATATATACACCTGCACCTGAGGGTCCCGGGTTGTTGCGAGAAGCACCATCAACATATAATTTCCAGTGTGCTTCGATGAGAGTTTTGCATTCAGGATTTTGGGATGTTGATTGGTTGAAGATATTCAGTTGGTTCATAACATTTTTCATATGATGTACAAAAGACGAAAACAATTTTTACATTCAAGAATTTTGTGCCGAGAAAGAGACATCAAATCCTGCTGGCTTACTTGGTAAAAGCATGCACTGCAGTTACCATTAGTTACTGGCACTACGGGATTTTCTATGCGTTGTTGCATACGACGGTATTTTTCTAACCACTCGGCTGGGACGGTTTGTTCTCTGCTTGCACGTTGTGCTTGTATATTTTCAATATCATGTTTGATGCTGATCAATTGTTGTTCTCGCGCTGCTACGTGTTCAATCTGTTGTTGCAATTGTTGACCGGTATTTTTCTCTTGATCTACACCTTTTTTCTGCAGCTCTTCGTAGTTTTGCCATAATGCTAGCAAAGCCTCATCGCCTTCATTTTTCTGTTGATGCAATTTTTCTAATTCTTGTTGCACGGATGCGTATTCTTTGGGGGAATTTACTTCTTGCAACCGGCGATTTTTTTGCGCAATGGTCTGATCGGTTTCTTTGAGTGCACGCTCTTGCTTGTCAACTTCTTTGCGCAGAGTATGTAAAGCATTTTTTGCATCTTCACGTTGCTTGATAAGTGATTCTTTTTGTTTGACGAGATTCTGAATTTCTTGATCAATTGCCAATTGCTGCTTTTTATGTTTAATAATCGCTGCATCAGATTGCGCCAATGCTACAAATGCTTCGAATGGATTTTCTGTCATCAACTCGCCTTGCGCATGTTTTTTACCCCAAATAGGATTCGAGATAGTGAGGTTAAATGGGCCCACCAGGGATTGAACCTGGGACCTCTCGGTTATGAGCCGATTGCTCTAACCGCTGAGCTATGGGCCCGCGTATAAAATAGAATAGAAAAAAATTAGATAATTGTGAAGCACCGAAAAAGATAATAACCCCGGCATAGCTCATACCGGGGTTATTATTATTACGTAAGTGCAGAAACTGTCACAACTTACTCTACCCTATAATTTCCAGTGCATAATGCACCAAATGCACAATATGATCCGGAAAAGAAAACATGAACATCACAAAGCTGTAGATAAATAGCTCAATCGTAACCATGTTTGCACTCCTTCGTAGCTAAAGGTTGAAATTCATTGGAACCAAACTACGAGTCGCCCGTGCCAGTCGGCATAGAACATGATTAACTAGGATAGACAAGTTACTCAACTCTCAGCACACTAAAAATCTAACTGGGTGTCAATAGAAAAAAAATATCATTATTTTTATAAATAGAAAATTTTTTATGGGAATGGCTTTTATTCAGGCTTTTTCGATCTAGAGGTTCATTACAATGGAATTAACAAGTATTTTTTTAACGCACCATCAGCAGAAAATCTTTAAGTCTTTCACTGTAGCCCCATTCGTTGTCATACCAGCCAAAGGCCTTGCCACAGTTGCCGCGAACATCGGTCAGTAAGGCATCAAGCGTCACTGAATTGCCATTTTTACTATAATCAGAAGAAACCAACGGTTCGTTGCTAATGCCCACAATACCTTTCATGGTTTTTGCGGCTACCTCTTCAAACGCTTTATTGATAGCGTCAATGTTCAACTTTTTTTCAGCTATAAAGCAGAGATCAATCAAAGAAACTTTGCCTACGGGAACGCGCAATGCATGACCACCAATTTTCCCTTTCAGTGCCGGATATACTTTATCGATAACTTTGGTGGCACCTGTGGTCGTGGGAATAATATTGAGTGCCGCAGCACGTGCTCGGCGCGGGTCAGGACGTTCAACGTCAAGCAGCACCTGACTATTGGTGTAGGCATGCACCGTGGTCATAAAACCTTCAGTAATTGTAAATGCCTCATGCAGCACTTTGAGCATAGGTACAATGGCATTGGTGGTGCAGCTGCCTAACGAGACAATTTTATGCTTATTTTTGTCGTAAGCCTCGTTATTCACGCCAGGAATAATAGTAACATCCTCATCTTTTGCCGGAGCGGTAATGAGAACATTTTTGGCACCAGCCTCAAGATGTTGTTGTGCTCCCGCGCGATCGGTAAATTTGCCCGAAGATTCTACAACCCAATCAACCTTATAGGTATCCCAGGAAATGTTTCGCGGATTGCTTTCTGCAAGAACAGGGATAGCCAGATCATCGATAATTAATGAATTACCGTCGGCATGCACGGTGCCAGGAAATTTCCCGAGCAAGGTGTCATACTGAAACAGATGAGCAAGCATGTGCACCGGACTTGGACCCACGTTAATGGCCACTACCTGTAATTCTTTGCGTGCCTTTGGATCTTCTAGCACCGTCCGTAGAAAATTTCG
>JABDCY010000022.1 GCA_013287855.1 Candidatus Babelota bacterium
AAGGTTCCGCATCATGCGGCCTTGTTTATGAAAAGCAGTGATGTCTTGTTGTAATCTCTGCTGCAACAACTCCAGAAGTTCCTTTTCATCGAGATTATTGCTTTTTGCTTTAAATTTAATGAAGTCAACATTAATCGCGATATTCTCTTGTACCGCCTTTTCTTGCATGGAGGCAAAATCAGGACGAGCCAATATATCATAATAACTTGGCTCAATCAGCTTCCATTTGGGATCTTGTTGAGTTTGTGTTGCGGGAACAGACGCATGCACATTAAAGCTGATCATGATCACAACGATGACTGACAGCGATGTTTTGTTATTCAAGATATGAGACTCCGAGAGCTTGGTGTTTTTGGTTGTATATTATTGTTGTAGCTGAAATGGTTCATGAGCACAGTGCGCAGTGCGCCGAGTAATGGCAGAACTTTTTGGTAACCACGACTGGTTGCACGATAGGCATATTCATACACGATAATTTGTTCAAACATTGCAACTAACGAGGCGACGTAGATGATCACGGAAGGCAAGCAACTGGTAATTGAACTTACGGTCGACCATGCGCAGAGCTGTCCAGTAGCCAAGAAAAGAATCAGGGCTAGTGCTGCAACCGCATATTTTTTAGAACACTGCGTTGTGTTTGTAATGACCGAAAACATGGTGATGACATGTTTTGCAATCATTGCGACAAGTTTTTTGAGTACGGGTGTTGTAGCAATAATTTCTTGAACTGTACCAATGATTGCTGCATAGAGACATCCATAGAAGAAATTTCCTAAGTGTGGTGACCAAACAAAAATTTGTGCAAGTGCGCAGAGTGTGATCAGCAGGACATTTTTGACAAGTAATGCGAGGAACCGATTATGTCGAGCAACGAGACGTTTTATGTACTTGCTGCTGCGTGAATGCGCAATTTCAGCAAAGCAGTAACCAACACCTTGCATAGCCATGGCAAAAAGTATTGATAGAACTTCTGGCTTAGCGAATGAAAGATGGTTGAGAAGAATTGGCGATGTAGTTGGTTCAGAAAGTGCTACAAGAGAGAGTATGAAAAGTTCGGCGAGAATGAGCAGCATGAGCGGTGATCTGGAGTAGCCACAGAGCATGCAGAAGAATGAGAAATAGTTGCCATCGACAGCGGCTATCGTTAAAGCTTCGACGACGGCAGATTGCGAGCGTCGAGAGGGCGGTTCGCTGATCTCAGATATTTTTGACGTTTTCTGTTTAAAAGCCATAAGGTTTTCTAATCCTTTCAACTAATGAAACCTATCACTATATATAGTGCCGTCTGTTTTTATATTTAGCAATAATTATTTTAAATTTCCTACTATTTGTGCCACCAAACTCATTTTTTCAATTTGAAAATAAGAGCAAGTTGAAAAAAACTTAAAAAATGTCCTTGACCCTCACGCAACGTTATACCTTAAGCTTTAGACCAGGTACCTATTAAAAACCCAGTAATTGCTTGGCTTGGCTCAGCACATTGCATAGAAACCCATAAGTCCACATTAAACGAGGCATGATCCTGCGATAGGCCTCGTCAAAAAATAAGGAACGCATATGATATACCAAATTATAACAAACACGCCCTGGTGGGTATTTTTTCTCTTCGCTTACTTAGTATTTGTTGGTTTTAGTGCGCTAAAACCACACGTGGTGCCGCTCATGCGGATGTTTATCATCCCTATCGTTTTTACAGTTTGGGGGCTGACGTCACTCGTTACCAAATTAAATACTGCGCTTGACGTAAGCACCTGGGCAGTGTCGCTTGCCATCGGCATCGCGGTAGGCTGGCTCCTGCATCGCCAGATAAAGATTAGAGCTGATAAGCAAATGCGATTGATCACCCTGCCGGGCAGTCCGTTGCTCCTTATTCTGGTGCTCACCATTTTTGCCATCAAATATTTTTTTGGTGCTCTGTATGCGATCAATCCACTCGCGCGTGCAAATCTGCTTATCGTCATGGCAGATGTGATTTCATCAGGACTTATTACGGGAGTGTTTGTAGGCAGAGCGTTGTGCTTTGCAGATAAATATAGAAAGGCTGGATACAGTGGCAATAATAAGACAGATTAAACGAAAATGAGGGAATTGATGGTAAAGAATAAATATATCGGGCCCAGCTTTGATGATTTTCTCAAAGAAGAAGGCACTTTGGAAGCTGCAGAACTTGCCGCTATTAAAAAAGTGATAGCTGAGCAAGTTACTAAAGAAATGAAAAGAAAAAAAATCTCACAAACGGAGATGGCAAAAAAGCTTGGTACCAGCAGAGCTGCTCTCATGCGTTTGTTAAATCCTGAAAACTACTCAGTTACCCTTTTGACGTTATATCGTGCAGCAACTGCGTTGGGTAAAGATCTAGAAATCAAGTTTCAATAAATGAAGCCTGAATAATACAAAAATACGAGAAAAATATCCTCTAGAGAAATTCCTACTCTGCATAAAGCTACGTAGAACACGCTAGGGGATTTTTTATGAGCAAAATTAAGTTGTTGTCTCTGCAGTTGCCAAAGGTGACCGATTGGCAGCTCTATACAACAATGCAAACATCAGTAAGCAGTTCAGATAAATAAGTGGATAATAAATGTTGGGCATATTATGAGAGTCTTTGTACCACATAAAAAACCAGGCAAAGTGAAACATTATTATGGGCAGTGTTCTTTCAATCTTTCTAACAACGTGTGCATTTGGTGGTAATTTATGCCATGTGAAATGTTTATCTGCAAAGGAAAATAAATAAACAAGGCCAATAACACCGATAACGCATGCATTAATCGTTAATAGAGTGTCCCAAGGAGCTTCCCACCTGCCAAAGAATGGGAAATTAAAATTCAACCATATTTGAATAATCGACAGACATACTATCGGAATCAGCTCCTGTTTGAACTTAGGCCAGCGATCTGTGAAAGTATTTTTTATCAAAATCAGAGTTTCCATCGAGTGCTCCCGGTTGTCTTACGAATCAGATTTTCAGTTATTTTTGCTTCCACCATTTGTAAGCCGTTACTATAAAAAGCCAAAAACCATATAAAACATACATTGCTACAAATTCGTCAACAAACTTTGTCGATAATTCCGGTTTATGATTGGTAAAAGAAGAAATATAATAAGCAACAGAAGTGCCAAATATAATGCCCTGAAGTGAGAAAAAAGTATCTGAAGTAAAAGTTTCAACGCAATATTTCTCAAAACTTTTCATACATAACCTTAAAGGGCCCCACCATGAGGCCCTATTATAACCAGAACAGATGCGAAGTTAAATTATTGTCTCTGCAGTTGCGCAAGGTTGTCGATTAGCAGCTCTATACCACAAAGCACCAACTAAAATCCGGTAACTCCAAACAAGAACATAATAGGTAGTAGGTGTATCATAAAGACTTGGGTGCCGCATAAACATTACAATTATAGTTAAAGTCGTTATGAGGGAAATTTTCCCAGCAATGGGTGCATTTGGGGACAATTTAAGAAATGTTTTGTCAGCAAATGAAAATAAAAGGGCAAAGGCAATAACACCAAAAACGCATGCGTAAATAGTTGATAGGGTGTTCAAAGGATATCCATAAAATTCGTAATTAATATTCAGCCATATTTGAAAAAGCGACAGAAATACTATCGGCAGCAGCTCTTGTTTAAACTTAGGCCAACGTTCCACCAATATGTTCAGAATAACATGATTTACTTTTGAAATGTTCATAGAAATAGCTCCTAGTCAAGATTACGATAAAGTTAAATTATAACTATATCTATTTAACACTGCAAGCGCCTACCTTTGGTAAGTTCCACTCGTACGGGAAAAGCACTCCGAAGAAGTTCATAACGTGGCTTGCTCTAATGTGCTGCAAGATTTGCGTCTAAGTTTGTTAATAAATATGCTAGCAACCGAATAGTATTTTTTAGACCATTATTTTATCCATATACGAGGTGCTTCAATGCAAATCGATAGCTTTCTTTTAACTGAGCAAGGTTTAAAGGCCAAGAATGCAATGTATTTAAATTATATGCTTGAAAAATTGTCCATTCCAGATAGACAAATGGAAAATGGTAGATTTGTCTTTATTTGTCTCGGCTTCCCTCGATTTGAGGCTGATTTACCACATGCAGTTCTTGATCAACTGAAGGAATTTATTAGGCAGGAACTTGAAAATGTGGAGCACGCAAAAATAGATGACTATTTTGAAAATTTGCATAAAAACATAAGCTAGTGCGCATAGCTGAACATAGCCCGGAGAAAGATGTCTCCGGGCTTTTTTATTTTAAGACCTAGCTCTATGTTTCGATTTAGTCAGTACAATCACATAATTGTTTGACAAACTCCGCCTATTATTTACCTTGAGATTAGTCAATTTAGGGATTTTTTGGGGACTTTCTTAAGACTATGGCTAATTTCAATAGTATCTTAACTCATTTCACAGCACTATCTCCAGAAGAACGCGGTAAGGCTTTTGAGCATTACTGCAAATGGTTTTTGGAAAATGACCCACGCTATAAAATGCAGCTCAGAAACGTATGGCTTTGGAAAGATTGGCCTGGAAAGTGGGGTCGGGACAAGGGCATCGACCTAATTGCCGAAACTCATCAAGGCAAGCTGTGGGCCATCCAGGCAAAAGCTTATGATCATGCCTACCCCATTACTAAGGATGACGTAGATTCGTTTCTTAGTGAATCATCCCGTCAAGAAATCTCTTTTAGGTTGCTTATCGCTACCACCAACAATATTGGTCACAATGCGCGCGATGTTATAAACAACCAAGAGAAACCTGTAGCAACCTGCCTGCTTGATGCATTAGAAGCATCAGAATTAAACTGCGAAGATTTTCTCAACCATCAAACAGCACCTCATAAAAGAGAACTAAGAATTCCTAGACCTCATCAAGAAAAAGCTTTGCACGATATTGTGGCGGGTTTTGCAACATCATCGCGTGGCCAAGTACGCATGGCGTGCGGCACCGGAAAAACATTAGTTGGTTTGTGGACTGCTGAACGTTTGCAAAGTACTACAACATTGGTACTTGTCCCATCAATATCCCTTATTGCGCAAATTTACCGCGATTGGGCCAACAATTGCAGCAACGATTTTAGTTTTTCCCCCTTGTTTGTTTGTTCAGATCAAACCGTTGGTGATAAAGATGATGAAGAAAATATTGGTGACCTGGTAGCATCTCTTGGATTGCCGGTCACAACCGATCCTGTGCAACTGCTCAGAGATTTTTCTGCTATTAAAGGTGCCAAGGTAATATTTTCTACGTACCAATCTTCTGCGGTGATCAAAGCGATGTGCGCACTCGACACCAGACTCAGTTTTGATCTTGTGATAGCAGATGAGGCTCATCGTTGCGCCGGCAAAGCAAGCAGCGAATTTGCTACCGTTGTAGATGCGACGGCGATCAGAGCAACACGTAAACTTTTTATGACCGCTACACCCAAGATCTTTTCTGATCATGTAAAAAAGACAACTCAAGAAGCTGCAATTGAAATTGCTTCAATGGACGATGAAGCAAAGTTTGGGCCTGTCTTGCATAAATTGCCATTTTCTGCAGCTATTCAGCAAAATATTTTAAGTGACTACCAAGTTGTAATCTCAGTGATGGATGACAAAACCTATCAAGAATATGCCGAACGGGGGCGCTTTGTTGTTATTAATGAGCATGAAACTGATGCGCGGACACTAGCTAGTCAGTTGTTAGTAGCAAAAGCTATACAGCGCTATGACCTTAAAAAGATAATAACCTTTCACAACAGCAAAAAAAATGCACGCGAGTTTATCAAGAATTTTTCTCAAGCAGAGCAGCTTCTTGCAGCTCATGAGCGCCCGATCATAAACTACAAAAATGTGGTTCTTGGTGAGATGCTTCAGTCAGAACGTGTCCCGATTTTAAATCTATTTAGGCAAGAATCTGCAGGGTGCAAAATCTTGGGTAATGTAAGGTGTTTGTCCGAAGGCGTAGATGTTCCAGAACTTGATGGTGTAGCGTTTATCGATCCTAAAGGCTCCGAAATTGATATTGTACAAGCCGTAGGCCGAGCTATCAGGAAACCCAAGAATCTAGCGCACAAGGTTGGTACCATAATTATTCCTATTTTTGTCGATACTGCTGCGAATGAAGAAGAGTCGCTAGAGCAGTCTTGTTTCAAACCAATTTGGAAGGTGCTGAAAGCACTACGTGCACATGATGATGTGTTGGCAGAGGAGCTCGATACAATTCGTTTAGAACTTGGAAAAAGAACGTATAAAGCACCAGCGAAGTTAGGCAAAATTATCTTGGATGTGCCCATTGGAATTGATGGAACTTTTTTTAGTGAATCATTGCGCGTAAAAATTGTGGAAAATTGTTCTAGGGTTTCATTGGCTCAATCTCATCCCGAAATTGCAGTAGAATGGCATCCTACAAAAAATAGCAACTTGACTCCAAATGATGTTACCGCTGGTAGTGGTAAAAAGGTATGGTGGAAGTGTCCGGAAGGCTTGGATCATGAATGGCAAGCTAGAATAGCAAGCAGGCAGGATCAAGGTTGCGCGATTTGTGCGGGTCAAAAAGTGACCTTTTCTAATTGTCTGGCTACAACTAATCCAGAACTTATTAAGGAGTGGCATCCAACCAAAAATGGCAACTTGATGCCACACGATATTACTGCTGGCAGTAATAGAAAAGTATGGTGGCAATGCTCAAAAGGTTTGGATCATGCATGGCAGGCTATAATAAGAAGCAGAAAAAATGGCGGTTGTTCTATATGTTTGGGAAGAAAAGTAGTTCCTTCTAACTGTCTGGCTACAACTAATCCAAAGCTTGCCCTAGAATGGCATCCAACTAAAAATGGCAACTTGACTCCAAATAATGTTACCGGTGGTAGTGGCAAAAAGGTATGGTGGCAATGTTCGAAAGGATCAGATCATGAATGGCAGGCTGTAGTACAAAGCAGAAAAGTTCAAGATTGCGCAATTTGTGCGGGGAAAAAAGTAGTCCGTTCTAATTGTCTGGCTACAACTAATCCAGAACTTGCTCAAGAATGGCACCCAATTAAAAATGGCGACTTGACACCAAATGATGTCATTGCTGGTACCGCGAGAAGAGTATGGTGGCAATGTTCAAAAGGTTTAGATCATGAGTGGCAGACACGTGTTGTTGATAGACAAAGATTTGGCTGCGCAATGTGTGCGAGGAAAAAAATAGTTTCTTCAAATTCTCTGGCTACAATTAATCCAAAGCTGGCCCAAGAATGGCATGCTTCTAAAAATGGAACGTTAACACCTTATGACGTGACAGCCGGAAGTCATAAAGAAGTTTGGTGGCAGTGTTTTAAAAAGCATGAATGGGTGAAGGAAATACGATATAGAGCTCAAAAAAAAGTTAATTGCCCCGAATGTAAGAAACAATTTAACGGTGATAGTAAAAATTTTTGACGGAGAAATAAAATATGCCTCAGGAAGAAATACTGGAAGAACAAGAAGGTGTGGGATTCCTAAAGGTGGCAGACAATATAATACGGAAATATTATACGCCATTGCTTGGCCAAGAGCCTGACACAGGAGAGTTTGCAGATAATGGGACCGGAACATTTGTAGTTATTGGGGGGAAAAAGGGTATTTTAACAAGTTCGCATGTAGCAGATATATTTATGAAAAAGCCACTTTACGTGCCTAGTTTCGATGGTGAAACTTTGAATCAATTAAGTTTTTCTCTTAATGTTGCCCTGCCCTGGCTTGAGCGTGGTTTAGATGTTGATCTGGCATTTTTACTATTGAAGGATAACGTAAGTAATATTGTACAAGACCAGCTAGGTAAACAATTTTGGGATCTGGATAAAGGATTATGCAATTGGAAAGAACATGTACTTAAAAATGTAAGTGGTTCATTGTGGGTAATACATGGTGCTGTTGCAGAGAATAAAGAGCTTATTGAAAATAATGGTAAGAAGTATTTATTCTATAAAAATGCTGCGACATATGCTGTTGTGCCCGACTTGACTAAAATCGAATATGCCCCTTTTAAGCAGGGCGAATTAACAATGACGGTGGATAGTATTATTTGTCCAATAAAAACGAAAAATATTACATTTTATTCAGCAGAGGGCATGAGCGGTGGTGCGCTTTGGAAAATAATTTTTAATGACCAAGATGCGATTGAAGATTTATTTTTAGTGGGCGTAGTAACCGAACAAAAACCAAGGCCTGCCTTAGAAAATGATTATAAAAAACGTAAGAAAGCTAAACGAATTATTTGTCGAGGGCCAGTTACATTATACCAAGGTCTTTACCCAGTTTGTCTAGGCGTTTTATATGCGAGTTCAACTTGCCCAAGCTCTGTAGTTAAGGAGCAATTAAATATCTGCCAGGATTCCAAGCTCTTTAATTTGTCTTTACGAAAACAGGTTGAAGTCTGCTTGCGGTCGTAGAGGTATTTAAATTTTGGTTTTATTCCCTAACCAATTTGAAAGTGAAAATAAATATGTGGGATGTTCTCTCGCAGATTGCGAACATAGTTTTAGCCATTCCTGTTTTACTAGCAGGTATTTTGTGGTGTTATAAGTGGAAAATGCAACCTACAATTGAATGGGGGTTCTTTGATTGTTTCCCTGCCCAAAATGCTTCTTATTATTTAATTTGTAAACGTACTGAAAATTTAAAAATTAAGCTTATTCTCAAACCTAGGGTTGGCCAACCAACTGATTACTCCGTAAAAGTTCACAGATTCATAAAGACCGCCGAACATATGCAGGAAATAAAAACAACTTCTACTGATGAAGAAGATAACAAAGTAATTGAAATATGGAATTTTAATAATGATATGGCATATCGAATAGAAATTAATGGAATTCTAGGCGGATTATTCCCAAGGAATTATGAATTGATCATGATTGCGCCAGATACGAAGATTAAGCGTGACACCTATAAATTGCCTTTCAGAGAATATATTAAATTATAGTTTCGATAGCCCTTGCTATAAAATTTATTCGGACTTATGGTTCGACTGTGCTCACCACGAACGGTTTAATTAATCCTAATGATCTTCCCCATGCCCAGCCACAAAGCGATTTATTGCCGGGAACTTCTCTTTGTTAGCATAAAATTCTTGGGATTTTGCGGTCTCAATGATTTTGCCGTTCTGCATCAGATAAATGGTGCACGGTAGTTTTTCCAGCAACGTGGTGTCATGGGTTGCGACAAGCACGATAATTCCTTGCTCAGCCAAAGCTTTGATGTTGGAAGCGACGTAGGAGGTGAGTAGTGGGTCGAGTGCAGAAGTTGGTTCATCAAGGCACAATATTTTTGGTTCCAAGGCGAGTGCGCGTGCAATAGCAAGCCGCTGTTTTTGCCCGCCAGAGAGTTGAGAGATGTACGCCTGAGCTTGTGACTCGAGTCCATAGCGTTTAAGAAGCGCATGGGCTATTTTTTTGGCTTCCGCAGATGATGTGCCAGCACCCTTTTCTAGCGCCAGCGTGATATTTTGTTCTACGGTCAGATGTTCAAACAAGTTAAAATGTTGGAACACCATGCCAACCACATGTGTTTTGTTGACGGTGGTAAGATCTAAAGGCTTGCCATCAAGCATGATAGTGCCTTGATCGATAGTTTCTAGATTGTTCATGATGCGCAATAGGGTTGATTTGCCAACGCCTGAGGCGCCTAGGAGCACAGCAATTTCACCATGCTGTACTTGCAATGAAACATCATCTAAAATTTTTTTGTCACCAAATTTTTTTATCAGATTTTTAATGAGCAACATGTTTGTTCATCCTTCGTTCTAGAGCATTTACGATGAGTGACAACGTTGTTGTCATAATGAGATAACAGATGGCAACGCCAGCATAGGTGGTGAATGCATCATAGGTTTGGCTTCGAATAATGGAGCCTTCTTTAGAAAGTTCCATGACACCGATGGTACTCGCCAAACTTGAATCTTTTATGAGTGTGATGAACTCATTGCCAAGTGCTGGTAGCACAATGCGCAAGGCTTGTGGCAACACAATGGCGCTGGTTATGGTGAAAGAGCTCAAGCCAAGTACACGCGCAGCTTCAATTTGGCCTTTGCTGACCGATGCGATGCCAGAACGAATAATTTGGCTGATGTACGCGCTGCTGTTGAGCCCGATGGCAAGCACTGCAGTCCAAAATGGTGGCATTGTGATGCCAACTTCTGGCAACACAAAATAAGCGAATGCGATTTGTACGAGCATGGGTGTGCCGCGCAGAATATTTGCGTACAATGCAACAAGAATTCTCAAAATTTTATTGCTACCTGCATGCATGATGCCAAGGAGTGTGCCAAAGGTTAACCCGATGGCGCACCCAAAGGCAGCAATTTGGAGTGATACCCATGCCCCGCGTAGCAGGCTTGGCATGGACTGGTATAACAAATCTAAATCTATTGTCATGCTAAACCCCATTTTTTTGCGAGTGCATCTAGCGTGCCATCCTCGCGCATCTCGTGTAATATTTTTTGCACATTATCAAGTAATTCAGGATATTTTGGTGATATGGCCAATGCCGTTGTTTGTTCAGAGTTTGCGATAGGTATCATACTAAATTCTTGCGTGCCATATTGCTGGAAAAAAGGTGTTATGGCAGCTTTAGTGTCAACATAGGCAAATGCACGACCGCTCTTTAATGCTAAAAATGAATCTGCCGGCGTGATGAGGCGGGTCAATTGTGCGCCACTCCATTGGGTCATATAGCTGTCGGCAACGTAGCCTTCGTTCACCACTACTTCCTTGCCTCGCAAATCTTCAAGCCCCGTAACTTTATTCGGATTCATGGTTACGATAACCAGCGGATCGCCCGCCAAATGTGGTGGTGCAAAGAGCACTCGTTTTGCTCGTTCAGGTGTTGGTGTCATGCCTGCAGCAACTATCTGAATTTTGCCAGATTGCAGCTCGGGCATTAAATTGGTAAATGCCATGTCTTTATAGTCGAGATTTTTATTGAGCCGTTTGCCAAGTTCTTGAACTACGTCAATCTCAAATCCCGTTAATTTACCATCTTTTATGAAGCTAAAGGGCGGATAGTCAGTATTAGTGCCAACCACCAAAACATCTGAAGATTGTGCAACGGTAGGAGCCTTCTGCAGATTGGTGAACAGCCAGAGTGCGCAAATGGCAGCGATGCTGAGTAAAATCACATGTAATTTATTCATTCCGTTTCCTTTGGTGGTTTAAAGTAGAGTGCTTTGCACAAATTTTTATACGCTGTGGTTATCGTTTTTATCGAGCGCGGCACGATGAAAACTGTATTTTCTCCCGCTAAGGTACCTAGCACGTCATCAAGTTCTTGTTGATCAATATATTCGGCGGTAAAGTCCGCTAGTCCCGGTAGCGTTTTGACGATAAGCATTGTTTCATTGTGCTGCACGTCAAGAATAGCGCTACGCATAATGTCGCGGCGGACATCCTGATTGCTTGTTTCATAAATCAGGCGTCCTTGCACGTCTCGCTTGCCAATATTGAGCGTGCGCAGATCGCGCGACACAATCGATTGATTAGTTTCGATGCCATAGAGCTCTTGGAGTTTTTGCACGAGCTCTTGTTGATCCTCAATGGGCTGTGCCGTAATCAATTTTTTTATGGCCTGTTGGCGCTTTTCTTTTTTATCCATATGTAACTCATAATGGTAACTCAACGCGAGTTCGGGGGGGAACAGGAAAAACACCATTCCCCGGTCATCCTGAGTGCCGAGCCCTGCGAGGTATATCGAAGGATCATTCCGAATTTGATTCGGACTAATGGTTCGATACAATTTGCTACGCCAAGCTACGCAAATCACTCACCACGAGCGGTTGAGAGGATTTCTATTATCTCGGGCTGACATTAACTCAATTATTTATCGAATTAATATTCAACTTATTATGAATAATAATTCATTTATTTGGAAAAAGCAAGGGTTTTTTCTTAGGAGTTTTGATAGTGCGTTCATAGAAAGAGGCGCCAACAGAGTAAGTTTCTGAAGGTTTTACTTTAATAAAAAAAGCTTTATCTTTAATTCATAACCGTTTTTATAAATATATAACAATTACCAGGATTCGATATGTTCAAACAATCTCTTAAAATTTTGATGTTGGGTCTTGTCATCATGCAAAGTAGCCCCATCATGGCAGCTGAAAAAAAAGAAACTACTAAAATGTCAAAAGTCGCTCGCGCTATTGCAGGCATCTTCGGGATTACTCTTGGCACAGCATACGCTGCCGTTTCAGGAATTAGTGCCGTAGCAGGCGTTTATGCGCTAACAGGAGCAAAAGAATTTATTAATATTGCTGCCGAACGAGCAAAATTAGGAGCAAAAAATGGATTTACTATTCCATTTGTAGATATGCCTCTTGGTGATCATGCAGAAATTGAAAGGCAACGTAAGTACTTGCTATCGCTATCACCTTCAGTAGCAACAGGATGTTTCATCGTGGCGGCAATTACAGCGGCAGGTGCATATGCTTGTTGGAAAACGGCCATTGAGTTAGCGAATGAAAATGCCCAAGAAGCTGCTGCTGATAATGCTACGCAAAATTCAGTTACAGCATAAAATCTAAAAAAGAATATCTCTAGAGAACTAGTTTTTGGGTTATTTTGCCCCGGGTGTCATTTATTTGGTATACTTTCAATATTAACTGCTTGTATTAGGGGAAGATTCATGCATTTTGCAAAAAAACTATGTTTAAATTTATTAATTTTTAGTCCATTGAGCGGTATGAAAACCGCTGATGTTTCTCAAAACGTTACCCAATATATTCAAAAAAATCTTGCAGAATTTGGTGTTTCAAATGCTTCTAAGTTTTCAGTTGTACTGGAAGAAGGCACATACGTTAATATGAGCGTCAATTCTGCAAGGACAAAATTTCGGATAACCAAGGGTGCTCATGACGAAATAGAACAAGGCATACAAAGAAATGGGGATTCGAACAAATATCGCTTAATTATTGCGCATGAAGCTCGACATCTCATAAATCAAGACGACCTAAAAAGGGCAGTTTCTGTAGGATCGAGTTTATGGATAGTGCCCACACTACTTGAGAAAGCTAAATTTTATAGAAATTTAAATAGTAGTTTTGCTAAATTCTCTTTAACCGCTTCGTTAGTAGCTTTAGGACCTCTTCTTTATTCGAGGCATCAAGAATGGGAGGCAGATAAATTTGCCTGCACGCAGGCGATTTCGAAACAAGAGCTTCTGAATCACAAAAAACATTTCGAGGCTTTCTTCGGACCGGATAGACAAGCATTTTTGAAGGAGTATCCAATTACAACTCGGATATTTTTCAATGTGTTTGATCCATTTCATCCTTATATCGGTGATCGCATTACATATATTGAAAAACAGATTCAGAATTTTGATCAAAAGCAAAATTCCTAGACAATAGATATAACTTTTTTGACCAATTTCGATAAACACCGAAATTGGCCAATTTTTTTTAATTCTTTTTTATCAGAAAACTACCCATTACTTCTTTTTACAGCGACATTTGTGATAGCTTGGCGGTGAACTTGAAAAAAATTTATGTAAGGAGTTGTATGACCAATTTAGTTCCTTCGTTAATTCTTATTCTCACTCTACCTTTAATCGCACTTTCTGTTGTTTCTGAAGTACTGAAATTGAATGGCTTTAAAACCCAAAAAATTATCAACATTACAAATATTATGCTCATACCGTGTCTTATGGTTAATGGCTATATTATGATAGCGGGGGAGCGGCTTGTGCTTAGAAATATATTGCTACCTTTAGCTGTCTTTGTTCTCCCAATAATCACAATTTTAATACGACTGCGAAATGATGACACCATCATTGCCAACATTGCAAAATTTATTTTCTTTATATGCCTTATACCAGTTACTTACTTTGCATGGGTGTTTTTATGGATGTCCCTAATGTTTGGTTAGATTGGATATATTGGGTAATAAGAAAAAAAGCGTGATTAATTCTTGCTAATCACTACCACTACCAAGCCACTCAACAATGCCGCAAAGAAGCACCAGACTGAAGTGAACGTGGCATACCAAAGTAGATAACTTGCAATGCAGGATGCGAGAATCAATACGCCAAAAAGTGCCGAAAAGCGTAAGCTGCTGATAAAAGATGGCACAATAACGGCAATGCAATAAACACCAATTTCCCACAGTGGTACATCGGTCAAAAGATCGTATGAGATGCTATGTCCAATTAAGGTGGTGGTGGCCGTGCCATAATATAACATCTGATATCCCAAAATAAGCGATATAGTTGCGCCAACTGCTAGCAACAGCATAAGCGCTTTTCTTCTGAGTGGCTGTTTTTCTGCCACAAGGAGTGCGGACGGAATCCATATTGACCAAAAAAAAGCACATAATAGAAACATAAATGCAAGCCGTTCAACGAGTAATTGTGTGGGCAACACATGGACTGATTGTAAAAAAGTAAGCACCGCGTTATTGGGATTTGTTAATGCCAGCCACGAAAATCCTTCAACGGTTTGTTGTAGTGCAAAAATAAATGGCGTTACAGCTAGAAGTGTTAGGCGGGGTTTATGCCATGATGCCAATAAAGAAATGGTGCCGATGGTGCCAAGTGCGGCGGCTGCAGTAAAACTTGCGGTGACTGAAAAACACATGGTATTTCCTTATAAGTTGGATATATTCATTTTTTAATAAAAACTAGTGCAGTTATCTTTGATAGAGCAAGAGTTGTCATAATTAATTCTGTATCGGATGACAGAGGAGACTATTATTGTGCTAGTGCATCAAAAATATGTGATCAGGCCTCGATGTCATCCTGAACCCTTCGACCTTGCTCAGGACAGGCTTGTTTCAGGATCCATGTCTCATAATCACCCTGATTTAAAAAAACAGAAAAAATTTTTCTAATGATGTAGTTAATAATAATTTTACACTATAGACTCCGTGGTAGTTCGATGCATGGATCCTGAAACGAGTTCAGGATGACATCTGGTGGAAAGCTAGGCATTGAAACTTAAGATGTTATAAATAACTTTGTTGATGTAAGATTTAGCGAAATTTTTATAAAGGAATAAACATGAGAGTACTGGTTATTACACTATTCTGTGCGAGCGTAACCCTGCAAGCCACCGATCAACAAAAACCGACGAGTGCTGTAGATGCAGAACTTAGATACTTGTCCGAAGTTGAAGATGCTATCGATAAACTTATTGAGCAAACTGCTCCGCATGCGCACGTAGGTATTTGCGTGACTTCACTCAAAACGGGCGAAATTATTATGCAGCGCAATGCTGACAAACTTTTTGTGCCTGCAAGTAACACCAAGTTATTCACCGCTGCAGCTGCGCTGTCGCTCCTAGGCAAAGACTATCAATTTGTTACAAAGATTTTTTCGGATGGCTCGCTGCAACATGGTTCTGTGCTTGGCAATATCTATGTGCAGGGCGTTGGCGATCCAAGCATGACCAAAGAAGACCTTCGTGCCATGGTGCAAAAATTGAAAGATGCCGGTATTCAACAGATTATGGGCGACATTGTCATCGATTCCAATGAGTTTGATATTCAGCTTCATGGACCAGGCTGGTCCGCAGACATGGAAGAATATTACAGCGTGACGCCCTTTTTGGGAGTCACCAAAGACAATGGCAGATTTTTGACAAAGATGCCCGTGGATAGCGTTGCAGTTGATCATAATTGTGTGTTGTGTTGGGTAAAACCAACGGCTCAAGGCAAAAGCCCCATGATTAAGGTGGAAGATTCTTATGAAAATTTACCTATTATAAATGTGGCAAAAACATCAGCTAAAAAAACAAAAGCTACCATCAAAGTTGAGCGTCGTTGGTTTAGTGATCGGTTTGTTATTTTGGTCGAAGGCTCAATTCCAATTGGCAGCGCCCCACTACTCTTTAAGCTTCCCGTAACTGCACCCGACCGCCAATGTGGGTTTTTAATGTCGCTGCTGTGCGCAGAAATTGGCATTGAGCATATTGGCGAAACTGTGATAGGGCAACCAACACCACCTCAAGCAGCGCAACTTGCTGAACATCGTTCACAACCGTTACACGAGCTCATAGCGGTTATGCTAAAAACGTCGGACAATCTGTATGCTGACGCGTTGTTTAAAAAACTAGCATCTCATCAAGGACTTAAACCGGCAAGTTGGCAGCAAGCGAGCACCATTATGCGCGATTTTCTTGTAACACAAGTTCATTTACCGGCCAATGAATTAGTAGTAACCGATGGTTCAGGTCTTTCTCGCTATAATCTTGTTTCTCCTGCGCACATGGTGCAATTGCTTACCTGGCTCCATGCGTGCACATTTTGTGATGTTATTAAAGAATCATTATCGGTGGCTGGTGTTGACGGTACGCTTGCAGCCCGTATGCAACTACCAGAACTGCACGGCAAGATTCGCGGGAAAACAGGCACGTTATTGGGGCTTTCATCGTTGTCGGGCTATTTGTATACTGAAGATGATGTGTATGCATTTTCGATACTCACCAACGGTTTAACTGATAGCCCCCTCCACTATGAAGCCGCAGTTGAAGACAAACTGTGCCAGATTTTGATGACTAGTCTGAAAAATATAAGGAAAAAGAATGGCGAAGAAGTTATTGCTGCAAGCGCTCGCTCAGTATGAAAAAAGCTCTTTAGCATTGCCAGAAGAAGCTGAAACTATTAAGCGTTTTGTACGATTTGTGCAAGAAACTCCCGATTGCTTTGGGCGACCTGCTGGTGGACATGTGACCTCATCAGCATGGATTGTTGATCATACGGGCACCAAAGCTTTGCTGACCCATCATCGCAAACTTAACCGCTGGTTACAGTTAGGTGGTCATAATGATGGCGACTCTGATTGTGCTGCGGTTGCTGTAAAAGAAGGGTGGGAAGAATCCGGCATCGAAGGATTGAAGTTATTTAAACCAGAAATTTTTGATATCGACATTCATCCACTACCAAATGCTTGTGCGTTTCATTATGACGTGCGCTATATTTTGCAAGCTCCTGAAGGTGCAAAGTATGTAATCAGCGATGAATCTCATGATTTGGCGTGGGTACCGGTGCGCGAAGTGCAGAACTTTTCCAAGCAGCGGTCGGTGTTACGGATGCAGGAGAAATGGCTGGATCTTTTTTAGTTATTTGCGCAGCAAATTACTCAATGGCGTAAAATCATTAGTTGTTGATAGCGGTTCTTCGTAGAATGTGTCGCGCTTCCAATAAACTTTGTACGCTTGCGCCGTTGGTTTTGCGCGAATAATGCGATAGTGATTATCAGTTACCTGCAGCGCCGCGCAATTATCTAATGCTATCGCAATGCCCGGCGTTTTTTGCATCATAGCTTTAAGTGACGCTTTTCTCTCTGCCTCTGTGTCATAGTGTGGGCAGTGGAGGGCGTTAATAAGCCCTAAACCGGTCACCTTGATCAGATCTGCATCAGGATTTTTATACTTGCGCGAGTCGGAGTTACCACATTTAAACCAGCAAATGGATCCTGCACTTAATCCACACAGAACTTTGTTGCTTGTTGCGGCGTTGTGCAAAAGGGTATCCATACCAAGAGATCGCCATCGCTTCATCATCATAAGGGTGTTGCCGCCGCCAACATAAATAATATCTGCCTCTGCAACTTTGCGTTCAATTTCTTGTCGTGAGGGTGTATTTTTGTGGACGAGCAAACTATCAAATGAACATCCTAAGCGATGACCGAATTGCCCGCGCATTGCTTCAACATATTCATGGTTATCTGAGCTCGCGGTTGGTATAAAAAGCAGTTGAGGATTTGTTTTCCCACTTGCGCGGATGATTTCTTGATCGATGGGCGTTGTTTCGGCCTGTTTGTCTTTAAACCCTACTGATCCACCGCCAATTGCTATTATGGTTGCCATGATCCAACTTCTGTTAAAAAGTCATTATCTGTAAAACTAAGTTTCATTGCCCCGTTTGTCATCCTGAACCCTTCGACAAGCTCAGGACAGGCTTGTTTCAGGATCCATGTTTCAATCACCGAAAATTTTGTTTAGTAACAACTTTATCAATTTTTTAAATAATTTTCTATTGGATCAGCCTGTAATTATGCACGATTAGAGACTATTAGTAGCAAATAAAATCAATCCATGGATCCTGAAACCCAGCCTACGCTTATCCAGGTCTTCCGACTTGGCAAGCTTCGGCGGGCGGGCTGGGTGTTTACTCCCGAGCTTAGCCGAGGGGTCAGGATGACAAACGCGGAACAGTACCTTACTTGCCATCCTGAAATTTCTAATTATTGAGAGACTTTTTCTTATCTCTTATTCTTGTTGTTATTATTATTTTGCTGATTGTTGTTATTGTTTTGGTTGTTATTGTTATTATTATTGTTGCCCTTGTTATCTTTATTATTGTTGTTCATTTCCTTGTTTTGATTTTGTTGATTTTTTTTGATCTGATCCATGGGATCTCCTTTTAAAAAAGATTAAACTACGCTTTTTTTGCATCATTTTTGATTTGTGCAAGAGCTTCACTAAATTTTTCCTGGTCAGGGTTTTGTCCTAGAAATGCGGCGAGAATAATTTGCAAAAGACTAAATTTGCTACCACCTTCCCGATATTCTTCGCTTTTGAATAATGATTGCAAATTTGGGATAGAAACATCGTGGTCCATCTTTGCATACAAGAAGTTAAAGAACTCGTGACCTTGTTTTTCAGTTTCTTCTTGGGATGGCGCACTTTGATGCTCGTCATGCCTATCTTCGTCTTTATTATTCTTATGCAGTAGCGAATGTGCTATCATATTGCCCGTGATATTGCCCAGTAAACTCGCTGCCACCATAGAGCCAAAGCCTTGTTCTTGATGTACATGAACAACAGGAGCAGTAGTTTCTTGTTTAAGAGTTTTTTTGGGTTCTTCTTGCTTTGATGTTGTAGGTTTTTTTTCATTGTTTACAGGTTTTAGACTCTTTGAAGTGCTTCCTGAAGACGAGCTAGAAGATTTATAACTGCTTGTGGAAGATCTATATGATGAACTCGAAGATCGATAGCCACCGCCTGATGATCTGCCGCCGCCACTGCTGCTGCCTTTAGCACTACTATCACAACCAAATATTGCGCATGAAATAACAATGAGAAATTTTACTATCTTCATAGCGCCTCCTCAACGGTTAGGGTTTATTCTACTTCGCCAGAAAACCCCATGCCTTTCAAGGCTGGGGATGAATGGCAGGGTAGAACCCTTCGAAGCTCGTAGAGCGAAGTAGGGTCACTATTTCTGGCTTCGAAGAATTCCGCGCGATACACCGGCTTAGAAGCCGGTGAGCGCTTCATTTCTTTATGCCACAAGAAGAAACAAACGCCATTGATTTTGATCAATTAGAACTGACCGTCGTCCCAAATTTTTTGAACATCAATGAACTCAATCTTTTGCATAACTGGATAGAAACGATGATGCCAAAGTCATATCAGGATTTTGATGATCGAGTTGGTATTTGTTGGGATGATTTCTGGCTTACCTATGACAATGGGCTACCTTCCGTAACTGTTGACCCCATTGCCAAATATGTAACTATCAATCATGTTGATGTACAACAGTTTCCAGAGTCTATATTTTCATATAAAGAAACAGCCGATCTTTTTCTTACAACAATACTTAGAAAATACCGAGAGATTATTAGCAAAAAAATTTCTTTGCCATCGCACATCTATATCCAATCATTTGTACTCCGTTCATTGATCACGTCTAAAATGAATCAAAAACAGCAACTCGTTCGTTGGCATAGAGATCCTTCTGATTATCCGGATACAACTTTTGGGGATTATACGCTGGTTTTGATGTTAAGTGATCCTCAACAACCTGATACCGGCTGGCAAGGTGGAAACGTTCTTATTAAATCAGGTCAGCCAAACAGCAAAAATACTGCAATAAAAGTAAACCATGCTTATGGGCAAGCAATTATCTTTAATAATAAGAACAATAGCCATGCCGTCACCAAAATTATCTGCAATCAAGCTACAACGAGAGATATTATGATCGTCAACATGTATCTGACTGATCCGTCTATTATTGATCAAGGATTATAAATGCGTATGCGCATGCGCCATTATAGTGTATTGGCAATCTTGTTTTTTTTCAGCAATCAGACTTTCTGTATGGCAAATAACAAAAGCACGGATCTCGAAACCATCGATTATGTAGTCCATGAAGAAAAAACAACTCCCCAGGGAATAAGATTCATCGTTGGCACCAAAAAGAGCATCGACGTGTCGCCAGCAGACATTCAAACATTTAAGGCTATCCGCCGCATTCAGAGATTTTTAGAAGTAAAAACCGTAATTCCAGATCATTCCGACATAGGCGTAGAGCAGGGTTTGTTGCTAGAGGAGGCCAAAGACAAGAGTCTTGCTCTACATTCCAGCTTCGGGAAGATAGTGTTACCTCACACAGAAAATGAAAGATTCTTACCATACATTATTCATGGAGAAAAAATTTCATCACATGAAATGCTTACTATCTTTAAGATTTACAAGCTCTTTGACAAAGATATGCCTCCATCACACCAAAAAGTAACGAGTAACTCTTTAGACAAAGACGAAGAAAATATCGCGAGGCAAAAATGGCTTGGACTTTCTCAGTGGTATCTTGAAAAACAACAAGAACTAGCAAGATTCTATAACACCTATGACATAAGCGAAGAAGAAAAAGAGCTGTTCAAAAATATTAGAAATATCCGAGAAATTGTGCATGCCGCGTGGAATCAAAAAATTGTAACCGATACCTACGAGGTTGAAATTAAAGCAGAGCCCAATTGGTCAGAACCTGAAGCTAACGTATGGCCTACTCAACAAGGACTTGTATTTGTGTTTTTTGATGAGAATATACTTCCACGTTTTCTTCTCACAAAATATGGCAAAATATGGCTTCCTGGATGCTCATATTCATATATAAAGAAAGGACCCCCATCACCCTATACTTTTGAGTTACAGCAAAAAAAACAAGGCGACTTTATTAATAAAAAAATAGAAACTAAATTTATCCAAACGCACAAAGCATCACAAGGACCTCATGTGCATGAATTTGAAATCCTTGAGGTTAATGGTAAAAAAATGCCCCCATATCAACCAGAAGAACCACAAGCATCTCTCGAATTTGTTGGTGAAACGGATTTGAAAAAAGAACATCTCAAACATCGATGGAAACTTCTTGCTCAGTTGTGCAGGCAAGACAAACAAAGGTATTGAAACAAAGCAAGACGTTGCATTGAAAAACAAAAAATTGATGTGCCATATT
>JABDCY010000023.1 GCA_013287855.1 Candidatus Babelota bacterium
GCGGTTTGGTGATCGTACCGTTTTTCCATCATGTTATTGCTCGGAATGGTCTAAATTTTTTATTTTATTATTACTATGCAATAGATGATTTTCTTTTGAAACAATCTTCTTACCGGTTTGCAGCTCAATATCTTTTCGTGTTCTTCCGGCAACGGCTCCTCCTAATTTGGCATCATTGCGCAATTTTTCTACACCTTGAGAATTCTTTTGTTGCGTAATTTGTGTGGTTGTTGCTTCTCCGAGCATAGTGATAATAAGTTCTAAATCAGTCATATGATCGCGCAAGTTTTCTCGATCAAGATCTTTTATTTTTTTATATTCGCTTACTTTTAAATCGAATGCACCTTGCATAATATCATTTGTCAATATCGCATAATCAATCGATTTATTAGCCCCTCGTTCTGACCATTCATCAGTTAAACTTTGGCGAACGGAAATGCCACGCATGCGCTTATCAATCCAATCTTTTTCGTAGCCTTTTTTTTCGTAAATATGCTTCACTCTGTCCATGCCAAGTTCGGGATTTTCGATCTCTTCGATGCGTTCTTTGCCAACTTTAGCCAACCAACGTTTAAAGGGTTCGGCTTTAGGTGAAGGAATTGATTGGATGATGCGAAATATTCCCTCGGTATTTGCACAATCGGTTTTGTATTTTTTGCCATCAGAACTTTCCAGTTTGAGTCCGTGACAAAATGTCACGACCTCACTTCCTTCTGCAATTAACCGTTGTTTTAGTTTTCTCCAATATGATCCAGGATTAGGACTCGCGGTTAAAAGAGCACAAACATCAATGACTGAAAACCACCATTCATCTTCTAGGAATATCCTACGAATTTGTGCTCCATTAAAAACTGCAATTTTTGTTAATTCACCTACGGGCATATAGTTCCTAAAAACATAATAACAAACAGATATTAGCTAGTTTATCGGCAAACCTACAATGGGTCAAAAATAGCACAAAAAAATAGGTCCTTATGCAAGGACCTATATCTATGAGCTGCAACTTCTTCTTATTCTTTCTCATCATCTGCTTCTTCGCCTGCCTCAAGATTGACTTCTGAGACTACCGGTGAGTCCTCAGAATCAGAAGACCCTGTCTCATCAGCAAGGGTAGATTTGTCTTTAGGCACTGAACCCATGTAATCGTCCAGGGTTAGTTTTGGACTATCACCGATATTTTTTTGTGTCCCGTTGCCATGACTATTAATGGTGCTGGTAGTTTTTGCAGAACTACCGACACTTGAGCTCCTTTGACGAAGGATCGTAGCGGCTTCTGCAGCTTTCACACTATCTAAAGGTTTGCTTTGTTGTTGTATGTGAGTGAGGGTTCTTTCTTGAGGCATGGTTGTTTTTACTGTAGTAGCCGAAGAGGAGCTTTTTTTCGGTTTCTCATTCATCGCAAGCAGTGATGGTGCGCTACATAAAAAAAGCAACAAAAAAATATGTTGTTTGGTCATACAAGTGATCCCGTTGTTATAGTGTTGTAATTCTTGTTCTATTATGCCAGTACCTTAGGATTATTCTTTATGAAAACATCCATTTGTGCTAAATAACCTTTGCCGGTTTCTTTAATTTGTGTAAATAGCGCATTGCTTGGATCATCTTGGCTCACAAGCTCAAGCAACAGCGCGCGCGCTTCTTTGATGCGGCCAGTTTTTTCAAGACACTGCGCGGAACGTAAATATATTTGTGGTAGCTGTTTTTTCGCATCAGCTAACTTTTGAAACCACTGCAAAGCGTCTTGGTATTTTTGCATGGTGAAATACGTTTCACCGACATTGAAAGCAGCTTGAATTGCTTTTGGATTTGAAGCTACTGTGCGCTGATACATAGCAATTGCTTTGTCATATTGTTTCACCATGAAATATACATTACCTAAGTTGAATGCAGCACCTGGATAATCAGGGCTTAATTGTAGCACTTTTTCATAGGCAGCAATAGCTTCGTCATATTTTTTCAAGCTGAAGCTAACTTGCGCATAGGTAGCAAAACCATGATCAACATCAAAATCTGCTTTTGTGCACGCGTTCTTGAAACACTCCCATGCTTTTTCTTGTTCATTACGTGCTAAATGCACTCGTCCTAAATTAAAATGTGCTTTGCCATAGTAAGGACGCAATTTGAGAGCAGTTTGTAGAGCTTTTTCTGCCTTATCTAACTCACTCTTTTGAATATAGAACGAAGCGATATTATTGTAGCCTTCAGGATAATATGGATTAATTTTAATGCCTTCTTTGAGTGCATCGATAGCTAAATCAAGTTTTCCTAAATTTGCATAAGCGACCGCTACATTGTTCCATGGATCGGAATAATTGGCGTCCATGCTAATGGCTTTTTTGAAATAGGGAACCGCTTCGTCAAATTTATGCAACTGTTGTGAAAGCTCAACACCATAGTTGTTGTAAGCTCGAGCTTTGCCGGGTGCATTTTTGATCATATTCCCCCAAAAGTCGATTCCCGAGCGCCATATCATATTGCGCTGCATCGTGCACAATCCAAGTGGGACTGCACATAAAAATGCAAAAACAGCTGAGCCATATCTTTGATTAGAAAATAGCATATTGAGTGCTTTGGCTTTCTGTAACGCTATGCTAAAGCAAAAAATAAGGACAGCCGAAAGTATAAATAATAAGCCAAGTGAGCCCATGTAAGTTTTGTAATCAACTAAAAGTTCAGGCGATGGAATAATGCTTGCACGTGGCAAAATGCAGGCAAAGAACCACAATGCACCAAAGGCAATGGGAGAAATAGAGTTGTGCTGCAGTAGGCGTAATAGTGCAAATCCCATTGTCAGCAAGAGTAAGAACGGTAAAAAACTATCTGGAGCCAAAAAGCCATTCGAAAGCACCCAATCATATTCGACACTAATGCTAAAGGGCCAGATAAAAATCGAGATGTAGTGCAAAATGACCTTAAACTGAGAGATAAAAAAGGTCCAAGGCGTAATAAGTTGATCTGGTTTTTGTGTGATGACGTTGCCGATATTGTTTTTTATGGTTTTTTGCAGACCCAAAATTTCGGTGAAAAATTGTGGTTTCAAAAACCAGACATAAATGCCCACAAATAATACGCACACTGCGGCATGCAAATACCATCTTTTTTTAAACTGATCCCACCTACCTTGCGCTATAAAGAACCAATCAAAAAGGACGAGCAGCATGGGAGAAATTATGGTGATCTCTTTGGTGCCACAAGAAAGTATCGCAAAGAAAAAGAGCAAGAAATAACAAAGACCGCGCACGATTATTGAGCGGCCATATAAAGAACCAATAAAAAAGAGCATCATGCTGAGAATCGAAAGCGTGCTGAGCCCTTCAAGTTGTCCTTGAATCACATAGGACACCGTTTGAGTTTGTACTGGATGCAACAAGAAAAGAATTGCGGTCAAAAAAGCGACTGAAAAAGAATTTTGCGCAAAAAAGGTACCTTTTTTTAGATGTTTGAGCGCTATGAAAAGCACCAGAAAGAGCAAGATACCATTCGTGGTATGAATAAGCAGATTGCCAACGCGGTACGAAAATGGATCAAAAGCACCAATGCTGTAATGAATTGCATTTATCCAATAACTAATCCAGCGGGTTCCGGTAAAAAATAACGCTTTGAGCGTGTTGTGACGGATATCAAAGTGTTTGGTGATATTTGCAATGTCATCAAATTGGAATTCATAATGAAGCGATGGATAGTAAAATAGGGTGGTTAAACCAGTGAGCAGAAATGGCGGCACGAAATAATGCCACCAAAAAGAGTCTTGTTCTTGAGATACTTTTTTTTCTTGGATTGTCGGTGCTTTTGGTGGTAGCGCATTCTTTTGTTTCATGGCTTCCTCTCCTATGAATTCAGCATGGATCCTGAAACAAGTTCAGGATGACAAACGGGTTGTACCAAATAAGATATACTTCGTTTAAATCCTGACATGAAACCAATTGCCGGTTCTCTCGAAGGCATTGATTACAAATGAAGTCAAGAAAGATGCCATTCACAAAGATTGTCATCCCGAACACAAGATTGTCATCCTGAACTTGTTTCAGGATCCATCTATATTTAATGTTGAGTATTCTACTTAAATCTATAATTACATACAACGTATAGCAAAATAAGTAAAATTATTCTGGCCTGCCATTCGAAGCCCATTCTGCTACACTGCCAGACTCCGCACCGACGCGAGACAGAACAGGCGTGGCGTAGTATGGTTGACCGATTGATCCGTTTATTTTAGATTGAAAGCATCATTAAATATCCTTCGATATGCTTGCATAAGCAAGCTACTCAGGATGACCGGAATAAGGAGCTTTATGCTGACCGTTGAACATGCAACGTTTTTAAGTAGTATTTTTACCACCTTTCTTGCTAACGTTTTTTCCGTAACCGTGGTAGGTTGGGCACGAGCCGCTCTAGCATCCTATTTTGGTGATGACACTGCTGAGCAATTAGGATTTAAAACACTCAATCCTTTAGCGCATATCGATATATTTTTTATATTTAGCTTTATGCTTTTTGGCATCGGCCTTGGGCAATACCCATTTATCGAATGGTCAAAAGTTAAAGGACCGCTGGTTGATCTGAAATTTTATTCTGCCTATTTTTTAAATTCATTTCTTTATATTTTGATTTCAATTATTTCACTCGCAAGCTTGCTCATCTTTTTTGGCCCATCAATTTTGGAGCTTTTTAAAACCGTAACCTTGGTTGATCTTGATGTCTTGCGTTTTTATCCCAACATTTCATCATTTGCTCTCACGTTAGCTTTAATTGGTGTCGCGATGGTATACATCAACGGATTGTTAGCGGTATTTAGTCTATTTGTTAACTTGTTGCATCTTGTTGGCATTCCCGTTCTCAAACATTTTTTCAAAGAAACAAAATACCAAGAAATTTGGGTGCTGGTGGGTGCCATCGCATTAATTTATCTTTTGCTTGGTCCTTTACATGTTGTTACGCAATGGATTATTTATGGCGCAGGTTATACTATCGCACACATTATCGGCATTGCCAGTTAATTTCATGCAGACTGTTTTTAGATTTGTCTGACATTCGTGTTGCGAAAAAATAAATATCCCGTTTAATTAATTTTCAAGACCAATTTAGATATTTGTTATAGTAGTTAATCATGATACAAAATTGTTAAATAATTAAATCCGGTCATGGTGAGTGATTTGCGCAGCAAATTGTATCGAACCATCAGTCCGATAACAAAATTAGGAATCGTCCTTCGATACGCCTCACAAAGTTCGGCACTCAGGATGACCGGCTGTATAGGTAATTATGAAACAAGAAATTTTAGAAATTGTAGCCATGCTCAAAAAAGGAACCGTAGCGGTAATTCCTGAGCAAGAGTTGGTGAAAAAATTAGCATCAGGAAAAAAACTTAACATCAAATTGGGCATGGATCCTACCGCGCCAGATTTGCATTTAGGTCACGTCGTGGTGCTGGAAAAATTACGTCAATTTCAGAATCTTGGTCATGACATAATTTTTTTGATTGGTAATTTTACCGCACGCATTGGTGATCCTACCGGTAAAAGCAAAACACGACCGCCACTGAGTGAATTTGATATCGAACTCAATACCCGCACCTATTTTCAGCAGGTCAGCAGAATTTTGGATCCGCAAAAAGTAAGTATCCGTTACAATGCCGAGTGGTTGGATGCTATTCCTCTCAAGGATTTTGTCACCTTGTGCGCCAAAGTTACGCTCGCACGTCTTATCGAGCGTGAAGATTTTGCGACACGGCTCAAAGATCATCAGCCAATTGCATTCCATGAGCTGTTGTATCCAATTTTCCAAGGCTATGATTCGGTGGCATTATTTGCCGATGTGGAACTTGGCGGTACCGACCAGACATTCAATTTGCTCATGGGGCGTTATTTGCAAGAGCAATATAACCAAGAAGCACAAGTTATTTTGACGGTTCCGCTGCTTGAAGGTCTTGATGGCGTACAAAAAATGTCCAAGTCTCTTGGCAATGCCATTGGTCTTAATGAACCTGCTGACCAAGCCTACGGCAAACTTATGTCGATTTCTGATCAATTGATGTGGCGCTACAATGAATTATTGTTACAACCTTCGCAAGAAGAACTCACTCGTTTGAAAAACGAAGTGGCAGTTGGTGAACTGCATCCCATGGCTCTCAAAAAGCAGATTGCGTATGACATTGTGGCTAAATTCTGGACCCGCGAAGAAGCAGAAAAGGCACAAGAAACATTTGAAGCATTGTTCCAAAATAAGGATTATTCAAAGGCAGAGCAAGTTGTGCTCCCTGCCGATGTGCCAAATCCAGCCTGGATTGTAGATATACTCAAACATCTGCAAGCTATTAAAACATCGTCGGAAGCAAAACGACTTATAGAATCAAATTCGGTGACGGTTGATGGTGAAGTGATCAATGATTTTAAAGCGTACATTGCATGGAAACCGGGGATGACGATCAAAGTTGGCAAGCACCGAATCTATGTTATTAAGGCATAATTCTAATAGAAATACTAATTTATCATAGAAGGGCTGTTGTCGACTTTTACTACACTGGCATACTAGAAACTGTATGAATTATATCCGCCGCCGCTCATTTCATGAGCTAAGGCGTGATCATCACGACGTAGCCTATGGCGAAGTCGGATAGATAAATGGAGTTATTTGTGTCTTTTTTAGTTAAAAAATATATACTTCTTTCCCTGATCGGCTTATCTTTTGCCCCTCTTTACGCTTCCTCGGTTCACGATTGGCATATAGCTACTTTGCAAGAAGAAGAAAATAAAATTAAAGCAAAGTTTTTAAAAATTTCAGGTGCTTCTGAAGCCGAATGGCAGCAAGCTTTAAAACAGGCTGCAGAACAATATGATCAAAAAGAAGTTGGTTATCGCGCACAACTGGGGGCACATCCGCAGCCTTCTGATGCAATAAAAAATTGCGCACAATCACTCCTCATGGAACAAGGTGGTGATCCAGCAAAACTACAAATCATGAGCAATTCTCCAGGCGCTGGTCCAGTCACGTACAAGTCTATAATTGCTATCTCGCAGGATTTTCTTGCCAAATTTAATGCGACACAAGATGAAACTGAAGGCGTGCTCATGCACGAAATTATTCACTACATCAAACAAGATGAAGTTTGTTGGTTAGCGTGCAAAATAATGTATGATGCAAAATCTTGGTTTATTCAAATCCGATTAAATCCAATCTTACACGTATGGCAACTCTTTAGGGAAAAGCGGGCGGATATTTTGGCGGGGTTAAGCAAACCTTCTCGAGCGCAAGCGCTTGCGAATTTCTACAAAAAACTACTTAATAGCGAATCTTATTATCCAAAAGATGCCCATCACCCCCCTATGCGCAAGCGGATTGATTATATGCTGGCACTCTATGAGAGCATGCAATCTGATCGCGTTACAGAGCCTTCTGTAATCACCAAGGCTATTTCTACGTTTAGGCATGTCATGGATCGCCTAGCAGTAGAGTACTCAGAAGCTATTGCGTAAACCCACTTTTACTTAATTGTTCATAGAATATTCTTTTTTAGTTAGGGTTCCCTTGTCAACCTCTGAACTAATCTGCACTAATTATTCTTCTTTTTTTTCGTTAGGGAGTCTTGTCACCCCCTAACAACCGGACACTAAAGAGACTTCGTCCCTTTAGAATCCCTACGCTTAGAAGTTGGCATTCGCCTATCCGTCTTCGCTTGCGGCTACGCCGGATTAGCGGCTCACACTCCACAGGCCTGCCCAAGGGGAAAGTATTCCCGTCCCTCTCTTGGCAAAACTTATTTTATGGTTGGCCTGTCGCCTGCTAAGCTAAGTCGGTTGATTATCAATTTTAAAAACATGGTAAATAGACGGCCGGTTGAGCTCGCAGGTGCCATGCGAACACCATGCACCTACTTGCCAGTGAGTCGCGTACCAATTGCCTTGATTTAGAGCACGCCGGTACCATGTTGATGAAGGTTGGTGCAGAGCGTGGGTAACCCGCAGTCGTGCAGCGAAGCTGCTAAGACGAGTGGTCACCGTTCGAGCGAAATGAGCAGGTCCAGGGCACAGCCATGGTGTACGGTTGTTAGGGGGTTACAAGACCCCCTAACGGAAAATTAAAGCAAGAAATCGAAAAAATAAGTCCGTTGCTAGGGTTGACTAGAACCCTAACTAAAAACCCTTGAATTTTAGGGCTAAAAATTGATATATTATCAAATAGGATAATATAAGATAAAAAATTAAGGAGTTGGCTATGAATAACAATAAAAAATATCGTGCTCTTCAAGAACTCGAGAGATTATTTGGTGGATATCCACATCACGGCAGTCACCAGCAGGAAAATGTCGATTTTGCTACTGACATTAGTGAAGATGAAGGCAATCTCTATGTTTCTATCCATGTTCCTGGTATCAAGGCAGATAAAATAGATATTTCAGTAGATGGCAATCAATTGCGCGTGGTAGGAAAACGAGAAGAAGAGCATGTTACCGGTGACAAACGTTATGTGCATGAAGAAATTGAAAAAGGTAGTTTTGAGAGAATTTTCACCTTGCCATGTGCGGTTGACGAAGCAAAAATTAACGCAGAATTAGGTGATGGCGTTTTGCACATTGCGTTGCCAAAAAAAGATAAAAGTGCTGGAAGACAGATCAAAATTAAGCGTGTATAAAGTTGCTAAAACTAAAAAGGTCCCCGATAAAGGGACCTTTTTTTTAGGCTTGCAGCGCGACAATCTCAGCATCTTGATTTTTTTTCCTCGCAGTTGTGTCTCCAATGAATTGCGCAATTTCATGGAAGTGCGATTCTAAGTTTTCAGGAGTTTGTTCAAAATCCTCATTACAATTTAAAGCCAACACAGGCACTTCTTTCAGATTAGGAAGCACGCCCTCTTTTTTGATCAAAAATTCCTCATGTCTGTCATGAATTTGTTGCAAATATTCGAGAGGAACTCCTTCTTCTTCTGAACGATTTCGTTGTTTAATTCTTTGGTGTGCGATATCAGGCTCCGTGCGTAAATAAATAAAGCCAAGAGGCGGGCGACATTTATCAGGAATCAGGAAATTAAACCATTGATTGTAAATTTCCCATTCAAGTTCGGTCATGAATTTCTGTTTGTGACCATTTTGAGCAAAACAGTAATGGCCCGAATAAATTGAGCGTTCCAAAATGCGCACGGAGCCTTTTCCTTGCTGAATCAGATGTTCTTTAACCCGGCACATCATAGTAAGAGTTTCAAAAGTAAATGCCCAGCGGGGAGTGTCTTGAAAAAAGTTTGCAAGAATTGATTCCCCATTAATTGGCTGTTGCCACGATGCAACCGGCTCTGGGATTACTTCGATATGGGGCAGATGGTGGGCAACAAGGCGTAAAAAGGTCGACTTGCCAGCGCCGATATTGCCTTCAACAATGTACACAGTAGTTCCTCTTTCTAATTAAATTTCACGGAATATAGAGTAGATGCCTTTAGTGTATCAAAAATCGGATAATTTGTGGATAGCTGGAGGAGGCAATGCTCGCCAGGGTAGGGTGCCCTTATAATTGCTCATCACAAGATGTTTCGTGTTGCTACCATCTGGGATGGCGGGTATACTAAAGTTTAGAGTAATTGTTTAACAATAAATTAACCAAAAAATCGATAGAACTAGCATGAAAACGTGGCTATTGAGCTATATGTTATTTGGGTTGTGCGTTTCTTTAGGACTTTCGGGCATGAGCTCGAGAAAAACAAGAGACTCATCGAGACTAAGATTTGTCAGATCCCGGTTAAACTTAGAAAAAAAACAAAATAACCAAACACGAGAAGGTCGAGCATCAAGGCAAAAGCCAAAACAGAGATCTTTTAAGAAATGGCTTGATCTTAACAATGAACAAGATGAGCACGGCCAACAGCCGGGAGAAAGTAATCACATTGTAATTAATCTCATTGATGTTAGAGATAAGAAACATACATTGCGAGGAAGCAATTATCCATTTTATATTGAAGGTGGCTTTCATATCCTAGATAAACCACTACCGTATATTGCTATTATCGATAAACAATACAATTCAAGACTCGTTGTGCGCCACAAAGAAATTGTGTATCAAGACTCAAAAACATCACCAGAGGAACAATTGTCCAAAAATCAAAGCACACAATTACAGCCGATTACTGATCTTTTATATCGGCTATGTCCTCGTGGTGAATACGGAGCCATTTTATCCGATGGGTTTAGTGTAAATACTTTGAAGCGCGATTCATCCTCTAATTTCTATTCTTATGAGGCGACAAATTGTTTTGGTGACAAATACTACAAAAGAGCATATTTGTCTTCTGATGAATTTGAGATAATCGAAAAAGATATTGCCGGTCTTACGCAAGATATTCTAAATAATTAATACATATTATTTTTCTTATTGATGTTTCCTGCTATCGTTTTATCAAAAATTATCTGGCACAAAGAGGTAAGCTTTGAAAATAAACATACTTTTTGTTATTAGTTGCTTGTTTGGTCACACAATATTTGGTATTCGGCCATCACTTTCTGACATTGTCACATTAGCTCAACGCATCGATGAGCAAGATTTGCGGGGCAAAAACTACCTTCCAGAAATTTACGTTTTAGATCCGGAGGATTATCAAAAAGACGGTTTGGTTTATCAATTCAACAAAAGTCATACTGAATTATCAAAATTATCAAAATCTCCAAGCAGCAACTCGAGAAGCTCTCAAGAAAAAATTGTTGCATTAAAGAACAGCACACACACTTTAAAAACTAAAATAGAGATAACTAGAAAATTCTTCGTAACATATCAAGAGAACCAGTCTTGCTTGTATAATTTTGTAAATTATTATATTGGGCACGATAATAGTTATGCATCTATAGCTTCTGCTGATCAGGCAATTCAAGGCCTTGAAAATTTACTGCAGAAAATCGAAGAACATTCTCCTTCCCAGTAACAATTCGTGGAATTTGTGCGTTTAAACGAGACACAATTTCGCGTGCATTGAAGCTTTTGCTTTGTGCGGCAATGTCAGTTGGTCGAATTCCTTCATGATCGCCAATGAGCTGTGCAATATCTCCTTTTTTAACCTGTTTGATATCAGTCACATCTGCCATTATCACATTCATGCATACGCGACCAACAATAGGAACAAGCACATCATGCACGCGGATCATGCCCGCATTTGAAAGGCGGCGATCAAAGCCTTCATAATAGCCTACAGGTAGCAAAGCGATGGTTGTAGGACGATTTGTGATAAAGGTGCGGTCGTAGCCAACCGTGCATCCTGCTTCTAGGTGATGAAGACTGGTTATAGTGGTTTTCCATGTCAGAATAGTTTTGAGCTCAAAATCTGGATATTTCTCTTGTGTGGTAGTCCGCGTAAATTCGGATGGCCACAAGCCATACAATCCGGCACCGACACGGAAAAAATTACACTGCCCTGGAGAGCGCAAGAGTGCGGCTGCGCTATTTGCGCAATGTCGAAGTGGAAAATTAATGCCTTCGTGAGCAAGCTGCACAATTAAATTTTGAAAAAGTTGGTCTTGAGTATCGGTAAATGACTGATCTTCATCTTGCGATTGGGCAAAATGGGTAAAAATACCGTTCACGTGAACATAAGGTAACTTCGTTGCATAACGTATGAAAGTGAGAGCATCACGCGGCGCAAGGCCGAAACGCGCAAGGCCTGTATCAATTTTTACGTGAATATTTATTTTTTTGTTAAGCGCAGCGCCAATTTGATGAGCGTGATCTAAAAGCTCTTTTTCATAACAAATAATATCAATATCGTGAGCTGCGGCCAATTGCAGGTCTGCATCTATATAACTTAAAACAAGAATAGGTTTTTTTATTGAGTGAGCACGTAGTGTGAGGGCTTCTGACAGACTTGCAACGCATAGCCAATCGACTTGAGGATTTTTTTCACAAAGCTGCGCAATAAGATGCAGATCGTGCCCATAGGCATTGCTTTTGATGACGGCGGCTAAATTTCCTGCACCAATAATGCGCTTGAACTGTGCAACATTGTGGCAAAAAGCGCCTTTATCAATTTCCATCCACGTAAGTGGTGATGTGCTCATGCGATTCCCATATGAAGTGCTCAACAGCAGCAGCTGTTAACACGAAATTTTTCGAAGTAGGAAATGTTTACCCTACTTTTACCCCAGACTACACGTTGTTTCGTCCTGGGGACCCCACGCTCTTGCGAGCTACGACTTGTCCTCCGAAGCTTTAGCGAAGGAGGAAGGGTTCTACCACGCCATTCACACGAGTTCTAAAGTGTTGAATTTTCTGGCGTAGTAGAAGAGTGCAAATACAACATGTCTTAGTGTAACAAATCTTTGTTTGGCAGAATAGAAATAAAAATATTGTGGACGTTTTATTTCTCTTGAACGGTTGCTTCTTTTTGCCCTTCTGTACCTTTAATAGTCACTGGCACTTTTTTGCCTTGCGGTTGCACTACCTTTGGTAGCGTAACGAGCAATTGGTCGTTGTCATATTCGATTTTGGCTTGTTCAAGATTTACTGGTTGTTGTAACATTTGTGCCATGCTCGATGCTCCATATGAAACAAAACTCGATTTTCCTTTTTCTTGCTCTGCTTGTTCTTTGGCTTGATGCATCACCTCGACAGTCAATAATCTGCCTTGCATGCTGATGCGTATTTTGCGATTCTCTTGTGGAATAGAGATAACAAGAGATTTTCCTTTAGTCTCAGCATCAAAGGTGTTGATGTCTTTTGATAAGTGGAAAGTGATTATGACGGCATCGTTGTTGTCGGCTAGCGTTACTGGTTGTCGGTGAGGCTCTTTCATCGGTTGGGCTTGACCCACGGTGGAAAAGAGCATGTGCATTTCTTGCCGCATTCGCTCCATATGCCGATCCATTTCTTCCATGATGCGGGCGATGCTAGCGGAACTTGGAGTTGGGATTGATGCAAGAAATAGCAGTAAGGTCAGAGATAAGCGTTGTGATAAGGTGACCATATATAATCCTCCTTAAATTAGAATGGGACATTAACCAACAGTAATTATAGTACCAAAATTCGTCTCTCATGCAAAAGAAGCACGAATAAGCCTTTGTTTAAGCCTAAAATGCATGATACTCTAAGGAAAAATAGTATAAAATTTTTATTTAGAGTTTAAAATTCATGGTAAAATCATCCAAACAGCCGACAGGCGAACTTATCTACGGTATTCACCCAACACTTGAAGTGCTCAAAGCGCGCAAGCGCAAGGTGATTGCCATCTATACCACCCGTCCTGAACCAAAACAATGGTCCCAAATTGCTGCCCTGCTGCCAAAACATGGGGTGCAAATTCAGTATGTAGATCGCGATGTGCTTACCAAAATGGTGGCGACTACCGACCATCAAAGTATTGTCACCTGGGTACAACCAATGGTTATGCGTAAAAAGTTCTTTGATCCAGCCAAACAGCGATTTTTGCTCATGCTTGATAGTATTCAAGATACGCGCAATATGGGAGCAATGTTGCGGTCTGCCTATTGTGCTGGTGTTGAGGGAGTAATTATCTGCAAAAAACAGGGAGCGCCACTCAATGCCTCAACCTTAAAAGCATCAGCGGGGCTTGCAGAACATCTAGAAATTTACGAAGCACCATCACCTGAAGCGGCGGTGCAAAGCCTCAAGGAAGCTGGCTATAATCTCTATCTTGCGACGCTGGGAGGCAACGATGCCTCAACATGCGAATATCAGGAGCCATTATGTCTGGTGATCGGCAATGAGGCGGTAGGCATTTCTAAAGGGATTCTTAAATCAGGTACTCAAATTACGCTGCGCCAGCGAAATACTGATATTTCTTACAATGCTTCAGTAGCTGCTGGAATTCTTCTCTTTCTTATCGGCACCCAAAATAAGCGCATTTAAGCCTTTTTCCTAAAAAAAGAATGGCGGTCTTTTAAGGCAACATTGCATATCTGAATAATTTTTTGATACTCTTAATAGAGGTAAGATATCAAAAAAAAAGGGAGTTTTCATGGTAAAGCAATTCTTGGGCCTTGCATTCCTCATGGTAGGTTGCTCATTAACCGCCGGATTTTATAAAATTTCAATAGCAAAAGTCATTAATAATTCATCTGATGATGTTATTGTTGTTGATGGCCTTAACGGCACAGGAGCCGTTATTGCAGCCAATCAAAACGTAACTAAAAATTTTGCCATACCAGTTTGTCAAACCAAGAGTGCCAGTGAAAAATTAGCCATTATTACGTCAAAGGGAAAAGCGTTGCTCTGCGATACCCAAAAAACGTTAAGCGGAGTACCAGAAATTGAAGTGCTACGTGGTAACGAGCTTTTTCCTGTGGTTAAAAAGTTGGATCTTGGTGATCATAGCGAATGGCGAATTGGCGTGCAATCTAATGCAACGCTCACGGTTGATGCAGCGGGTGCTATAACGTTTAGCAAGTAAGTGTGAAAATTTGTGAAAAAAGGAAAAATCATGGTAGTAAAAAAGATTCTTATCGTTGTGTGCGCACTGATTTCTTTGCATATCCATCCTGCCTGGAAGCCGGGTACGGTTAACATCACCGAAGTGCGAAATTTGTCTGACGACTATGTATTTATGGTAAATAATGAAGAAGGTTCTGGAAGAATAATAGTTCCTTTCAATGCAGCCAATCCAACAACTCCTACGGGTGGCATGTGGATACCGCACAAAGGCGGCACGCATCAATTTTTTATGGTTGCAACTAAAGCAGGTCGTCTAAAATTTAGTGATGCAAATTTTGGTACACTTGAAATTGCAAATAATCAACTACTTAATAAAGGCACAGCTAACGAACATTATTTGTTTAATGAAGCAAATCCACAAAACAAGGATGCATTTAAAAAACTTGAAGGTAAGCAAACGCAGCTTTTGCGCGATAAAGCCTATCGTTTAGAAGTAAAAGAAGATGGCAGTTTTGAGCTTCAACAAATTTAAATTTGTAATCTATGCTTAGCGTTAGTGCCAAAGTTCTGATATTTTTTGTGAGGTCCTAGGAAATCTTAAACAATTTCTCAACAGGAGTTCTCATGAAAAAAATTACTGAACTTCTTGTATATATAATTTGCACTGCAAATAACTTTGGGCGATCACGATAAAAAAATAACATTGTTGTTGTTGCAAGGCCTGGCAAGTTCCAGGCCCTTTTTTTATTGAGCGTTACACAATTATTGACTAATGTGCAGATAAAAAGGTAGAACCATTATAGGGGTTTTGGTTTACCAAATTAGGGAATACTGATGAAGGGTATAGTGCGGGGTGTTTGTTTGGTACTACTTTGTGGGTTTGCCTACAAAGGAACTACGGTACTTTGCAATGTGTGGAAACAGGCATGCAAAGTGCAACAAACAAATCTTATAATTGATGAGCGGTTGTCGGCAGAAGTTCATGCTTCTCTAGAAGCAATAGTTTCTCAAGATCCTATTTTTAAAACATGTCCTTCTTCCGCACACATCGAAATCCTAAAAACTACATTTCCTTGCCTTGCACAAGGTAGCGCACGATTACTGCCACAAGGCATTTTGCAGCTCGAACTTCTGGCAGTTAATCCAGTCTGTGTAGTTAATCATGACCATGTGCTGACCCTGCAAGGGGCAATTGTTGAGTCTCATGCATTTGTGCAGAAAGTAATTGATCTATTACCCGCTGTCGAATTACCGGTAGAACTTCTATCACAAAAAGATATGGTGCTACAATGCAAAAAATGCATCGATCGTATGCCATGGCAGGTCCTAAGTTCTTATCAATGTTCATGGGATTCTCCTACTAAAACAGTATTATTCCACAACGACGAACCGCATTTTTCAATTATCTGCAATAATGAAACCATTCCTACCCAAGATGTTTTGCATAAGTGCGAAAATCTTATGCACGATTTGTGTTGCAACAATGTAAACGGGCAAAAAAAGAAAAAGGCAGACAAACACTGGGTGGTGGATGTGCGGTTTGATAAACAAATTGTGGTCTATTCGCAGTCAAAGGGGGGATAATGGCTAGCGTATTTTCCGATCGACTTATTGTGTCGATTGATGTAGGGACAACTAAAATTTGCGTGCTGGTTGCACAACAACTTGATGATGAACATGTAGAACTCATCGGTATCGGCAAAGCATACTCCGATGGTCTAAAAAAAGGTGTGGTTGTTGACATTGCACGTACGGTCAATTCGATCAAAAATGCGCTCAAAGAAGCTGAATTAACCTCAGGAGTAACCATTGAATCGGCCTATGTTGGCATTTCAGGCGGACACATAAAATCACTTAACTCTCAAGGCATGGTGGCAATAAAAGGTGGTTCGGTGCGACCGCTTGATATTGCAAATGCTCTTGAGGCTGCAAAAGCAACGCCAATTCCAGAAGGTCATTACATGCTCCATATTTTGCCGCAATATTTCACCATCGATGGTTCTGAGCGTGTGCAAGATCCCCTAGGCATGCATGGTCTGCGCTTGGAAGTGCAAGCGCACATCATCACCGGCGCTATAGCTTCTGCCCAAAATTTAATCAAATGTGTCGAGATGGCCGGCGTGAAAGTGCAAGATATTATTTTGGAACAACTTGCCTCAGCTGACGCGGTACTCAGCGCCGATGAACGAGAATTAGGTATAGGTATGCTTGATATTGGTGGCGGCACGAGTGACTTTGCATTGTATCAAAACGGTAGCATTCGCCATACCATGGTGCTGCCAGTGGCTGGCAATCATTTTACCAATGACATTGCCATAGGCCTGCGCACAACACGTGCGGAAGCTGAACGCATTAAAAAAGAATTTGGCTGCGCCTATGCGCCTCTCATTCATGAAAATAGTTCTTTTTTGATTGAGATGGTACAAGGCTCTGGAAAACAGACCGTGCAGCGGTTGGATTTAGTAGCTATTTTGCAACCACGAGCAACCGAAATTCTTTCCATAGTATTTCAAGACATTGCACATCGAGGCCTCATGCCGATGATGTCAGCAGGTTTTGTGTTGACTGGTGGTGGTTCCTTATTACAAGGCATGCCGGAACTTGCAAACAACATACTGGCATCCGTTCGTGGTGAGCATAGTCGAAACATGCCAGTACGCATCGGCTATCCAAAACCACAGGTTGGCATTATTGAATCATTGGATAGTCCAATTTATGCAACTGGCTATGGACTTTTGTTGCAAGGACTAAAAAAGCGTCGCCACAATATTGATAGTTTTTCGGGTCCAAGCGTTAAACGAGTGCTCATGCGTATGAAATCATGGATTGCTGATTTCTTTTAATAATTCATTACCAGGGGAGTGTGTGTATGATCGCCTTTGATCAAGAAATAAAAAATGAGCTCAAACCAGTTGCTCGCATTAAAGTAATTGGGGTAGGGGGAGCTGGAGGTAACACGGTTAATAGTATTATCGAATCTGGATATCAAGGTATCGAGTGCATTGTTGCAAATACCGACTCACAAGCATTAGAGATTTCAAAAGCGCAAATCAAAATTCAGCTTGGCGTGAAATCAACAAAAGGGCTTGGTACCGGTGCAAATCCTGAACTTGGCAAACGCGCTGCGCAAGAAGATCTTGATAAAATTATGGATGCGCTTGGTGATGCCGATATCGTATTCTTAACGGGTGGCATGGGCGGTGGTACCGGATCAGGTGCATTGCCGGTGATTGCTCGTGCCTTGCGCGAACAAAATATTCTATCAATCGTCATCGTCACACGTCCTTTTGGTTTTGAAGGCAAGCGTCGTGCCAAAGTTGCAGAAGAAGCAATCGCGGTGCTCAAAAAAGAAGCAGATACATTGCTCATCATTCCTAATCAAAAATTACTCGATGTGGTCGGCAAAGAAGTTTCTATGATCGATGCCTTTGATATGATCAACGAAATTCTTGGTCAATCAGTCAAAGGAATTTCTGACATTATTACCCGCTCAGGACATATCAACGTGGATTTTGCTGATGTGCGCGCTATTATGAAAGACATGGGCCTAGCAGTGATGGGCACTGGTATATCTTCTGGTGTTGATCGTGCCGGCATTGCTACGTTGCATGCAATTTCTAGCCCATTGCTGGAAAATATGAGCATCAAAGGGGCGCATGGCGTGCTGTTGAATATCACCGGCGGTCGTAACTTGGGATTACATGAAATTAGTGAAGCGGCTTCCATTGTGTATGAGCAAGCACATGAAGATGCAAATATTATTATTGGTTCAGTAATTGATGAATCGATGGGTGATGAAGTTTCGGTAACTATTATTGCTACCGGATTTGAGCACAGTCAAGCCGAAGTTTCAGGATTACAACAATCCACTTCCAAGTCTGAAAAATATGAAGCCTGTCCCGAGCTTAGTCGAGGGATGCAGGTAAAAGCTACGGTACTTGATCGTAGTAGCCAGTCTGTAGTACAACAAGAGCCGATTGTTGTTAAAGAGATGCGGGTTTGCCCAAGCGAAAGCCGAAATGAAATTGTAGGTGAAATAAGCAAAGAAAATGCAAAAGCAGCTGAACACAACGTGGCAGAATCTGCCTCGATGAGCGACGATCTTGATGTGCCAACATTTATGCGCAAACAAGATCAACAATCAGTTTCTTAAAAAAAATGACATCAGCTAGGGCTTAGATCGTCCTAGCTGATGTTTTTCTAAGGGGATGGGGGTTTAAAGCATATGCGAAAAATTTTAATCATCCTGTTTTTTTGCAATTTTGAAAGAGCATATGCTATGGACAAAAAACCAACGGACGAACTTATTAAAGAGCGTGAGCAGTTAGATGAATTAGTGCAAGATCAAAAAGAAGCGAGTCTTTATTCTGTTTTAATTGGAACATGTATGTTACTTACCGCACTTGAACAGTCAAGATGTCTTGGCATTGTTGGCAATGGCTTGACGAATTGTTGGTTCGGGTGTAGTAAATACCGCAAAAAATTGAAAATTTACCAAAAGCGGCAAGAAATAGTCGCAGAGCTTGAACGGCGAGAGACTCAACCAGAAAAAGAAAAAAAGAAATGAAGTGATTGTTATTTTTTCTTAAATTTTGTGTGGTATATGAACATTCTCTGCAAACGTGTATACATGATATCTTCTATTTTTTCCGATTCAGGATCTGCTTTTGCAAGCAAAGCTGTTTTTCGATTTCCATAAAATATTTTTATGGTTCCCGTAGGATTTTTATTCACGCGAGTTATGGCGAGCACACCATCTTTTTTTAGGCTTGCGATTAGTTCACCATTATGCATCTGTGTCTTAACTTTTTCCATACAATTTCTTAATGTAAGACCTTTAAAAAGTAAATCTTCTAATTTTTTAGAGTTATACGATCGGGTGTAAAGTTTAATAAGATTGCCAGAAGCAACTCCATGCATGCCATGGATTGATGTGGTGATCATGATTGTTACAAAAGCTGCATAGAATTTTAGACAGTCCATTACGCTTTTCCCTTTTTTGTGAGAATAATAGTTATTACTATTAATTACCTCTTTTTATGGTATTTTTCCAATAGTTTTCAGATCATTGCTTGCATTAACATTATTAGTTCTTTTGTTGGAGGCGTTTAATTGCCTTCATTCCCTCTCGTCTGGAAAGATTGCTTAAGGAATTTTTATTTTCTTCAATGAATTGTATAACCCAATTTTCATTGGTGTAGGAATATTGGCGCAACGCCCAGCCAATAGCCTTGCGAATAAAAAACTCTTTCTCATGCATAGTTTGTTGTATGCAATGAGAAAGCGCCTTGGTATCTGTTTTTTCTTTGTATTTGAGTTGCGCGATAATGGCAGTTCTGCGGATCCACATATGCTCATCT
>JABDCY010000024.1 GCA_013287855.1 Candidatus Babelota bacterium
GAAATAAAGCCATTCAGCACCGCGCTGTAATAGAGCAGGGTAATTGGATTGATCGGCAAGAAATTCACCAAGGTGCCCACCAAAATCGTGACACTAATAACCTGATAAAATTTTTTCCCGTCCCCATACGTGAGTGCCAAACTACATGGCCAACCCTTCATTTCTGCAACAGCATAACCAACTGAGCCTGCAAGAATTGGAATTGCAAGGAGCCCTGTGCCAATAATGCCTACTGCAAAAAGTAGCGAAGAAAAATCTCCCGCAAATGGACGCAGTGCTGCAGCTGCCTGCGAGGCAGAAGAAATATGTGTTATGCCATTTTTGAACAATGTGGCTCCCGTTGCGACGATAATAAACCACATAATTAAATTAGAAAAAAACATGCCAATAATCGTGTCGATGCGCAGATTGTTAATATGAGCTTGTGAAATTTCCTCGACATGATTTGCTTCGCGTTCTTCAACTTCCTGATTTGCTTGCCAGAAAAATAAATAAGGCGAAATCGTGGTCCCTAAAATTGCGGTAATATTTATAAAATAATCTTTGGTGAATGCAATGTGCGGTACAAAGGTTGCGTAAAATATTTCTCCCCAATCAAGCTGTATAAAAAATAATGTCGCAATATACGCAAATAGGGCGAGTGTGAGATATTTCAAATATTTTGCATAGGTCACATAAGGAATATAAATTTCAAGAATTACCGTGCCCAGGGAAATTGCCATAAGCATTGGGTAAAATGGCAACCAAGGCACAACAAGTTGCAAGCTTTCGGCCATCGCGCCTAAGTCAGCGCCGATATTAAATGCATTGGCAATAAAAAGCAGGGCAACGGTGGAATAAAGCAGACGTTTAGAGTAATGCGCTTTTAAATTTTGCGTAAGGCCTTTTCTGGTGACGATCCCTATGCGGCCACACATTTCTTGTATGCAGGTCATGAGCGGAAACGTAAAAAGAGAAGTCCACAATTGGGCAAAACCAAATTGTGCACCGGTTTGTGCGTAGGTTGCTATGCCAGAAGGATCGTCATCTGCCGCGCCGGTTACAAATCCTGGACCGAGGAGTGAAAGCCACTTCTTAATTTTTTTAAACATGCTTTTCGCTGTCAATTAATCCGTTCGTGGTGAGCATAGTCGAACCATAAGTCCGAATAAAAAGATCCGGAAGCATCCTTCGATACACCGCTCTTCGAGCGGTACTCAGGACGAGCGGTGGGGTTAGATATTTTTTAAACATTTTTTTGGCTTAACGGTTGCATGATGGCATCGATGTGTTTTTCTAGATCTGTTAATAGTGCTTTGTAGTTTGCAGCGCATTTTTTGCATGCTTCATGTTTTGAGGAGGTTGAATCCGGAATGGCGTGTTTATTCAGAAACCATGCTAGCTTGCTGGCTTTGTACAAGGTTTTGTTGAGATCGTAACAACAATTCTCCATCATGGAAGGGCCCCTCTTTTTTTTGAAATGTATGTTTTATATTAGCTGTAGCGAAACTGCTTCGGTTTTGTCAATGAATTGTCGACATTTTTACAACACCATTATCATCAACTATGGTGCCAAATTCTTGCGACAATTTCTGCATGCGTTTGATGATTTTCACTTGCTCATCATCTTCAGCCAAACACAGCTACTTATCAAAGTTCATCGTCATTCCCAAAACTTTTAGCGACCTCTTTTAGACTTTTAAAAAATTCCAACAAATCGGTATGTTTTTGGGTTGCCGTAATAAAATCCACCATTTGGCTATCAGTCCATTGGACTAAATTAATTTTGTGACCGTTTGTTTTTTTAATATAAAACTTAAATTTTGCGAGCTCGTCAGCAGGTTTTTCGACATTTTGAAGTTGAAGTCTATCAATAACCGCTTGTCGTATTAAAGGGTCTTGTAAATCATTGCCAATATCCTTGAAATCATTCTCTTGCACAATGCGTTGGCATTGCTCTGTAAGATCGCAGATTTTTCCTGCATCAAGCTTGAGGAAAAAAAATAAAACTATGATGATGAATGTTACAGATTTCTTCACGCCGTTGCTTACTCATCTTGAGGTTCATAATTTTTAATAATAGTGAGCAAATTCTCGTACTTTTTAGATTTTTCAAGAAATTGCGTTACCTTTTTTGTGCTCCATTTATCGACATGCTGCTGATCTCTTATCGTGACATGTACAAAATACCGTAATGAATTAAATTCCTTTGTTGGATTTTGTTTTCGACTTCTAAAGAAATGTTTGAGCAAATTTTCTAGCGAATAATATTTGAGTTTTTCATTAAGCATCTTGAAATCAGTATCTTCAATAATTTGTTTACAATTGTCTCTAGGCTCTATAATTAATCTGCCTGCATCAGCATAGACGACGAAAAAGAATAATGTTAAGGCGAGAAGTTTTTTCATTTACTACTCTCCCTCAAAATTTTTATTTCAGATATTTCTTTAACAGATCTTGAATAACTTGCGGACTGCCTTTGCCTTTTGTCTTTTGCATCGCTTGACCTACAAAGAAACCAAAGAGACGTTCTTTGCCTGCTTTGTAATCTGCAACACTTTGTGGATTTGCCTCAATAATTTCTTTGATGATCGCTTCCAGTTCTTGCACTGATCCAACTTGTTCTAAGCCTTGCTCTTTGACTACATCTTCTGGATTTTTGCCTGTTTGTGCAACAACTTCAAAAACCTGTTTTGCAGCATGATTATTAATTTTGCCTGTCTCGAGTAGCTTGATGATGGTTGCAAGTTTTTCTGGCGTTACCTTGAACGTATTGATAGTGTCTTTTGATTCTTTGAGGTAGCCAAGAACATCTCGCAAGATCCAGTTGATAATCTGCTTGCTTGCATAAAAGTGATACGCATTTTCGAAATACGCCGTTACTTCTTTGTCGCCGACTAAAATATCTGCTTCATACGCAGTGAGGGCGTATTGTTTGCAAAGACGCTCGAAAGTTGCATGCGGCAATTCTGGTAATTTTTCTCGTATCGCAGCAATGTAGGCGTCCTCAAGATGAATGAGCGGCAAATCAGGATCTTCAAAATAACGATAATCGGCTGCTTCTTCTTTTGAACGCATGACGATCGTTTTTTTATTTTTAGTGTCCCACAGCCGTGTTTCTTGGCGAACTTTTTGGCCGCTTTCAATGAGTTCAATTTGGCGCTCAATTTCATATTCGATTGCATCGGAGATGAATTTGAAGGAGTTAATATTTTTGAGCTCACATTTTGTGCCAAGTTTTTTCTCACCTTTTTTGCGCACGGAAATATTGGTGTCCCCCCGGAAAGCACCTTCTTCCATATTACCGGAGCAAATGCCCAAATATTGCACGATAGTGCGCAAGGTTTTTAGATATTCTCGCGCTTCAAAGGCACTGGAAATATCTGGATGAGTCACCATTTCCAGCAGCGGCGTACCGGCACGGTTTAAATCAACAAAACTCTCATTGCTATGTTCTGAGTGGATATTTTTGCCAGCATCTTCTTCCATGTGGATACGAATAAGGCGGATTTTTTTGGTTTTGCCATCTTCGGTATTTATGGTGACATGCCCATCATAGCAGATTGGGTCTTCGCTTTGCGTAATTTGGTAACCTTTAGGAAGATCAGGATAAAAATAATGTTTTCGCGCAAACGTAGAATGGGTGCGAATTTTGCAATTGGTGGCAAGACCTGCGGCTATTGCATAATCGATTACCTGCTTGTTAAGGACTGGCAAAACACCAGGATGTCCTGCGCAGATTTGGCAGATGTTGGTATTTGGTTCTTTGGAAATTTCATTGGCACATGTACAGAATATTTTGCTCTTGGTGGTAAGTTGTACGTGTACTTCGATACCAATTACTACTTCATACTCTGGGTAACGTTCTAATACTGACATGATGGACCTTTCACATTCGTGATTTTCAATTCGGACTTATGGTTCGACCCAGCCTTCGTTTGTCCAGGTCTTCCGACTTGGCAAACTTCGGCGGGCAGGCTGGGCGTTTACTCCTGAGCTTAGCCGAAGGGTCACCACGAACGGATTAATTAATTTTCCTACTTTAGTTATTTTTTTAACAGGAAGATGTTGCAAGCAAAATCGAGTTTATAATCTCCCGTTTGTCATCCTGAACTTGTTTCAGGATCTATATTATCAACCAATAACTTATCTGCAAAACACATTTATGCACAAAAATTTTAAACAGACAACTCAACATATAAACACCTGATCCTTCATTACTCGTAACATGGATCCTGAAACAAGTTCAGGATGACAAACTCTGCCAAGAGCTGCGTTAAATTTATTCCGTTCGTGGTGAGCCCTTCGACAAATTCAGGATAGGTGTCGTCGAAATAAGGACCCCAAGCGAAATGAAATTGAGCTTGGGTAAAACCATCTACCTTATCTATTTTCTTTCAATAGTGTACTGATCAATTGCAAATGTTGGATCACTTTCTAGCGTGATGTGACAATTAAACTGTTTTTCAAGCGCTAGGATTGTGTTGTATTCGATATGGGTGATGTTTTTAAAAATGCTCGGATGAACTCTTAATACAATATTGCCTTCGGGAGCGCCAGCCTGTAGTTCTTTTTTAAATCTATCAAGAAGCTCGTCAGATTGCGTCTGCAGCGATTTTATCATGCCACTGCCATCACATGTTGGGCAGGTGTCCATGAGTTGCTGCATGAGTGTTTTGCCTGAACGTTTTCTGGTCATTTGTATAAGACCAAACTCAGAAACTTTGAGCACCACTGATTGGAATTTGTCTTCTTCTTTGAGGGTCTTTTCAAAAAAACGCATAAGTTGCTGACGATGTGATGAAATTGCCATATCGATAAAATCGATCACAATCAGGCCACCAATATTGCGCAGGCGTAATTGACGCACTACTTCTTGAGAAGCTTCTAAATTGGTTTTGAGGATGGTGTCCTCAAGACTCTTTTTGCCGATAAATTTTCCGGTGTTCACGTCAACCACGGTCATTGCTTCAGTAGTTTCTATGATGAGCGAACCGCCCGATTTGAGTGCTACTTTTTTTTCTAAAGCTTCAGCAAGCTGTGCATTAATATTAAAAGCATCAAAAAGATTTGGTGGCTCTTGGTAGAGTTTTACTTTGTGAATTTGGTCTGGTGCAATATGCCGTACAAATTTGAGCACCTTGTTCTGACATTCAGTCGTGTTGCAAATAACTGCTTCAACATCCTCGTCGAGCGAGTCGCGCACTACTTGGAGCACGAGAGGCAAATCCTCATGTAACTTTTCTTTAGGTTCTGCAGTGGCGAATTTTTTTTGGATATTGTTCCAGGTTTCGACGAGAAATTCGACATCTTTGACGATAGCCGCTTCTTTTGCATTCTCACTAGTTGTTCTGATGATGGCGCCCATACCTTCTGGCAATGCTTTTTGTAACAACTCTTTGAGTCGCGTGCGTTCTTCGCGTTCTTCAATTTTTTTAGAAACGCCAATGCGCGGAATGTTTGGCATAAGGACAATATAACGACCTGGCAAGGTAAAGCAGGTGGTAAGTTTTGCGCCTTTTTCATAAATCGGCTCTTTGTTCACCTGCACAAGCACCGGATTGCCTTCATGCAAAATTTTGCTAATGTCGGCTGATGATCTGCGTGGTCTTCTTTCCGTTTCACGATCAAGTGGCTCATCGGTAGCTTCACTCATGCGGGCGAAGGCCATTTCTCGATCAATTTCTGAGATATGCAGGAATCCTGCTTTTTCCTGCCCAATATCTACAAAGGCAGTTTGGATACCTGGCAGTACTTTGGTGACTATCCCTTTAAAGTAAGACCGTTCAAGGCTGGTAACTACGTGGGACTCAAAATAAATATTTTGGAGCCGATCCTCTATGGTTACCGCGATGCGGGTTTGCCAGGGATTTTCGCTAATAATAATTTTTTTCATACAGTTGTAACCCTATTCGAATTTTGGGGCCCTTTATTTCTACTATAACCGATATTCATTATTCTGAGTAGAAAATTGGCAAAAAATGTGCTAAAGTACCCCAGTTATAAAATTTAAGCACCCCTGAGTTCGGAGGATGTTATGAATACATCAATGAAGAATGGCTGTTATTTTCTATTAGTTTTATTAATCAGCGCTCCTGGCTGCTGGGGCAGAAAAGAGAAGGCAACTCCCGTAAAAACAGTCAAAAATAGCACTGTTAATTCTGAAATTAATATTCCAATGGCTGGCGATAATGTAAAGAGCTTCTTCGATGAAGATGTTGAAGAGTTTGTACTATTAGATAGCCAAGGGATCGCAGATCAAAAATCTGAAGATCAAAAATTAGCAACTGATGACTTTTCTTGGGTACAGGAGACAACGGCGAATGGATTCAAGACCGTGTACTTTGATTTCGACAAATATGGCGTCAGAGATGACCAACAAGTATCTGTGGAGAGCGATATTGAGTTAGTAAAACAATTGCTCGCCAAGGGAGAAACCCCAACAGTAGTCATTGAAGGTCACTCATGCCACTCAGCAGGTTCCAGAACCTATAACTTGGCACTGTCCGAAAAACGTGCAAAAGTTCTCGCTGACAGACTCGTTGAAGCAGGCGTAGCACGCGAAAACATCAAGATTGTAGCTCGTGGTTCAGATGTGCCAGCTCATGACAAAACAGGTAAGGTAGTTACCGGTGATCGTCAACAACAATGGCCAAATCGCCGAGATGAAATTAACGTGATTTACAGCTAAAAAAAGAATCATGAACGGGGTCAGAAATGGCCCCGTTTTTTGTTGCGAGTTTTTTTATGATCCAATCTTCTTCTCATCAACAAACACCTCAACACATCCCTTTTGGCAATCATCCTATTAAAGTCCTGTATACCAACTGGCGGGGCGAAACCGCTGAGCGTTTGATTGTTCCCATGAAAATCTATTTCGGCAGCACCGAGTATTACAAAGAAGAACAATGGCTGTTGCAAGTATGGGATGTCGAGCGCGGTGCTCAGCGTGTCTATGCACTCAAAGAAATAAAACAGTGGTTTGTGGAATAAGACCAAAATATCTTGCACTTCTTGGGTAGAATTTCGTAGGGTAAAATCGAAATCTAGGGGAGGAAGCATGAAAAACATAGTTCTTTTATTTTTCACGTTGTTGGTCAGTCCGCTAGCGCATGCATTTCGTGATCAGTCTGTCCAACAGGTACAATGGTTGGTAGTGGGTGCTGGTCCAGCTGGCATTGCTACAATAGGTGTGCTTCACGATCTTGGTGTGCCTTATGAATTGATAGCATGGGTCGACCCAGACTTTAATGTTGGCCGGGTTGGTGAATTTTATGGCACTGTGCCTGCAAACAACAATAACAAGCAGTTCATCGATTTTGTAAATGCTTGTGCGACATTTAAAGAATGTCAGGGTGAGGCAGTAGAAAAATTACGGCATGAGGACCCTGCAAGTTTTGCTGAACTTAACATAATGATACCAGCATTGCGTGAACTTTCTGCGTATCTGCGTACCAAACTCATATCTTACCAGGGCTGGTTGCAGGATTTGCATTTCTCCGGACAAACATGGTGTTCGGTTGTGAATGATCGCAAAATTCACGCGAATTACGTGGTGCTGGCGACAGGTTCACACCCACGTGAGCTTAATTATAAAGATGTTTCAGTTATTCCACTGGATCATGCGCTTGATAAAAATACACTATCTTCATATATAGATAAAAATAATACCATCGGCGTTATCGGCGGGTCGCATTCGGCCATCTTAATTTTGAAATATTTATATGAACTTGAAGTTAAAAAAATTATCAATTTTTATCGTTCCCCTATTGTCTATACCGTTGATATGGGTACATGGTCATTGAATGCTATCGCTGGGTTAAAAGGAACCGTGGCTAAATGGGCTCGCGAAGTGCTGGAAGGCCCAACTCCGCCAAAAAATATTTATCGAATATATAATGATGGAGCTGCATTAGAGAAATATCTGCCCGAATGTAATAAAATCGTTTATGCAGTAGGCTTTGAGCCCAATGATACACCGTTGACGTCTGAGCATCAGCCGGTTACTTATAATGACGCGAATGGTATTATTGCGCCACGCCTTTTTGGCATAGGCATTGCTTTTCCAGAAATTTACGTAGACCCCTCTAATGGTACTATAGATCACCGTGTTGGTTTAAAGAGCTTTATGGATTATGCCCAGCGACTCATTCCGCAATGGGTTCACGGTCTTGGTAGTAATCTCGAAGAGCGCACGAGACTTGCTAAGCAAAAATGTATCTTGGAACAATTTGCTGATCTATTTGCGATTGATCTTTTATAACGACAAAAAAACGAGCTCGTTTTTAAGTATATATTTTAAGGATTTGCTTGTGCCAATTGTTTTGCCTTCATAGCAAGCGCAATCCAGGTAACGCCGGTAAAAATGAGATCAATACCCAGCAACACGCCAATCACCCACACTCCAGATATAGGCCATTGTTGCCAAATTAAAATACCAAGAATAATGCCGCACACTCCATTAAAGATTAACCAACCTTTATGCGGGATATTTTGGGAAATTGCAAAGCCGATGCGGAATATGCCTGACACAACAAAAAATAGTGCCAGTAACAAGGTTAATGTTACGGCATTAAGTAGTGGATTATAAATCATGTAAGCGCCGCATGCGATATATAACAAGCATAAGAACAGGTGCAAGAAAAATGTGCCCCATTGATTAATCTTTAGCGCTTTTGCACCTTCAAAAAAACCTGCAATGATAAGGAACATACCAAGATAAATCACTGAAATTACGGTGGCCGTGGTTGCATAGACAAGTGCCAATGCACCAAGAACTATCAAGCCAATGCCGAGTACCAAAAACCAGTTCCAGTTTTCTCGCAGTTGCCTAAAAGCAGGCGAATTCAAAATATTTTGATTATTATCCATGTTCTCTCTCCCTTAAATCGTAAGTAAATCTCTTTACTTAAATTATATTCAATTAGGAGTGGAAAAAGCAAGATTTTGGCTTATTTTCACGGGAAATCAGGGATTTTTCTAGTTTTTTCTATCTTAATTTGCTTTTTGTCGTCTTTGAATTTCTAACTCTGCGAGGTCAACAAAATATTTAAAAGGAGACGCAGCAGGACCAGCCAAACCATGTTTCCAGTAATCTCGCAACAATTCGAGATTGTTAGCATATTTTATGGCACTTACCCTTGATTCTGCTATAGCTAAAATATTATTATTAGGGCCCTGGTACTGGCGTTGAAAATAGTAATCATGTAGCTTCTTATTTTTATGAGGAACTTCTGTTGAACCATGTACTAATTTATTTGGTAGCCACCAGCAAGGCCCTGAACCGTGTACAAGTGCATCAAGATAGATATGCATGGCTTTTGTAACATGTTGACCAAAATCCACTTCATTACTTGCTTTGTCTAATATTTTTTCATCAAGGTTTTGTTCAACAGAAGTAAATTCAGCATTAATAAAAGCTCTTACAAATTCATTTTTCAAATTTGTATCCATTTGCCGAAGACTATTAGAATTATTTGAGATAATAATCGAGTATTTATTAATAGCAACTAACATCGAAGTATCAGTAGCATTAAATAAAGGAGTTAGATTGATTGTATTCCAAAATAGGGAAGAATAATTTTTTTTAAGAGTATTAAAAAAATTTTGATCGTTAGGATCTCTTCCAGCAACGTATATATTGCAGAGATCTTCAGCTCTTGGTGTTATTCCAGCTTTCTTGGCTTCAATTTGATACAGAGGACGAGTTTTGAGATCTTCTAAATTATTGAGATCGATTTCATGCATGTCGCGTTGTATGCGCTCATTGAGAATGCTATATGCATGTTTTTGGAACTTTTCTTGATCGGGATGGTCAACAAAAAAGTCTTTTTCAAAATTATATGTTTCTTTAGCCGCCAGTGAAATAGTTGCACAAGCTGCGATAATAAAAAGTATTTTTTTCATAAATTTTCCCTAAAATTTTAATTCTATTTCCCTATACAAAATTCCCTAAAAACCGTATCCATATACGGCTTTACTTATCCTTCATGATAGCTTTTTTAGACGAATCAAAGGTGCGCGCTGTCGTTGCCATACTTCTTGTTGTGCATAATATGTGAGTGCTGAAACTGATGGATAATAAAAGGATCTTTCTACCCCACGATGCATTTGAAAATAAGATTGGAGAACTTCTGGATTTTTCGCATATTTTATGGAATTTAGTTCAGCTTCGGATTCATTTAAAATATTAGCATGTGCATGATGATATCTTTGTTGAAAATAATTATTATGCCTTAGTTTATGTTCGTAAGGAATTTTGCTGTCTTCATATGTGAGTAAATCAAGATAGGTATGCATAGCCTTTGTAACTTTTTTGCCAAAGCCGATTTCGCCGCTTAGGATATCTAATATTCGTCGATCAAGAATCTGATCGACATGAGTAAATTCATGAGTAAGTATTGCTCGTACAATTGTGGCATTAAATTTGTCCAAGAAACTAGCGCTATTCGAAATAATGATAAAAGGGTTGCCTTTATCGTTAGTTACGCCCCCAGCAGTGCCATCAAAAAAGTCATTAAGCGACTGCAAGTCTTCTTGGTTATATTTTTGTGCAAAAGCACGAAGAAATTTTTTATCAAACGGATCTCTTCCAGCAACGTAAATATTGCATAAGGATTCAGCTTTTAATGCTATTCCCGCTTTTTTGGCTTCCACTTGATAGAGTGGACGCGTTTTTAAATCTTCCTCATCACTGAGATCAATCTCATCCATATCTTGAGCTAATCGTTGATTGATAACTCCATATGCCCATCTTTGAAATTTTTCTTGATTTGGGCTATCAACAAAAAAATCTTTTTCAAAATCATACCCTTTTTTATCCATAGCGAAGCCTGAGAAGCTTGTAGCTAAGCCAAAAATATATACTAATCTTTTCATATGTTATTTCCCTATACAAAATTCTCTAAACACTGTGTCCATTCCCCGCTCGCTCACCGATTTACCGGTAAGTTCAGAAATTTGTGCAAGCGCATCCCTTAGATGATGAGAAAGAAGCTCGTACTGAATCGAATCTTCAAGCATGGGCAGAATGGCAGTAAGTTGTTTTTCCAAGCCCAGTAATAAATTGAATTGGCGTTTATTAAGCAAGAATGGCGAATCGAGATTTTTAAATAATGCTGCAATTTTTTGTGCAATTGCGTTTTCGATCTGTTCAATATTAAGTTTTGTAGTTCCAGATGCTTCAATAATCGGTATGCAGGTTGGCGATGGTAAATTTGCATGCGATGGGAGATCAACTTTGTTGCGAATGAGAATAATTTTGTTGGAGTGAGATTGTAAGATGGTCTGATATACTTCATTCTCTGCTGGTAACAGCGGCCGTGCGCTGTCGTAGATTAATAAAATGATGTCAGCTTGTTGTGCTTCTTGCAATGATCGTTTAATGCCTTCTTGTTCAATGACGTCAGCAGTGTTGCGTAGTCCTGCAGTGTCGATGAGGGTCCAGTAATTGCCATCCTTATAAAGCCCAGCTTCGATAACATCACGTGTGGTGCCAGCGATTGGCGTGACAATCGCGCGTTCTTTGTTGAGCAATGCATTAAATAGAGAAGATTTGCCTGCATTCACAGCGCCTAAAAGTGCAATGCGGATGCCTTGTCTAATCTGCTGTTGCTGATCAAAAGTTTTTTTCATTGCGGAAATTGTGGCCAGCGTAGAATCAATGATGTTTTGTATGACAGCACCAAATTCTATTTCTTCATCAAGAAATTCAAAGCTACTTTCTGAATAAGCAAGTGCTTTGTACAAATCTGTTTCTATGGTGGCGATGAAGTGTGAAAAACTGCCTTCCAACTGCGCCAAAGATTTTTTCAGCGCATCTTGAGTATTTGCGTGAATGAGCTCGTTGATTGCTTCTGCTTGGATAAGATCAATTTTATTATTGAGATACGCCCGTTTGGTGAACTCACCTTCTTGAGCGAGCCGAGCACCATGCACAATTGCTTGCTGCAGAATAGCTTCTATGATGAAAGGGTTGTTGTGGCATGTGATTTCTACCACATCTTGTCCCGTGAACGTTTTTGGTGCACGCATGACAATGAACATAACTTGATCGATGGTGGTGCCTTGCACATCAACCACGAGGCCATAGTGAACGGTGTGGGTTTGCACTGCACTGAGTACTATGCCAGATACTAATTTGCCCACATGAGATGCAATTTCAAGAGCATTAGTGCCCGACATGCGTAGCAATGCTAGAGCGCCGCTGCCTTTTGGCGTGCAGTGCGCTATGATAGTTTCTTCATCAAAAGCTACAACTCCCGTTCGCGGTGAGTTTAGTCGAATCATAGTAACTTTTTATTCACTGATTAGCACAATATGCGCATTGCGCAGTGGTCGTTTGAATTGGCGCCGCAGAGTTTGCATGAGTAAGAATGCAAGGCTACGGAATAGATGTTTTTGTTTGGCAGTGTCAGAAACCAGCGGCGTTGAAAACTGAATCTTCAAAAGTTGTCGATTAATGTTGGTTGAAAATTGAATGTTTGCATAGCCTAGCTGCTCTAAACTATCTTTTAACCAAGTAACTGCCGCTTGGGTAAGCTCATCGGACCAAGGAGCCATTCTTTCTTGATCTCGGCTCTCAAGTTCTCTACTTTGCGCAGGCAAAACTCGAGTCTTTTTTTCAACGTGTACTTTTGGCTGTTCTGGCTCCCGCCGAGGACGTTCGACCGGTTCCAACTTTCGCTCGCGCTTTTCGCGTACTGGCTTTGCCTGAGGATGTACTCGTTCTGGGTGTTCTTGCAAAGTCCGTGGTGCTTTTTGGTGGCGGCTACCGAGTGGCTCAACATGCTCGTTAAAAATTACCGCAATTTTTGCCGGCTTGGTGGTCATGCCAATGAAATTTTTTTCAGCTTCTTGGAAAATTTTTATGGAGAAATCTTGTGGTTTTCCGGCTTTGAGCCACCCTTTTTCAATAGCTTTAGCTATAGATGATGCTTCTTGAATAATAGATTTCATGAAATTTGTAACCTTTTTCGCCGTAGCCGTACAGGCTATGGCGTGACTATAGAATTTATGATGGTTTTGTATGTGTTCAATGTAGCAAGAAATTGCGTGTTATTCAATCCGACTTTGCCGGCCTCCCTGTGCATAAAGCTAAGGAGTTTTTGGCTTCGTCGGGATTCTTGTGGTTGGGATCAGAATAAACTGGCAGATGGTCCGCCTACGTCTAAAGACTTCGGCGTGACACCACGCCTTAGCTCATTCCCTGAGCGGCGGCGGGTGGAGCGGGAAACGGGGGTCGAACCCGCGACCTTCGCCTTGGCAAGGCGACGCTCTACCACTGAGCTATTCCCGCATAGATTGCTAAAAATTTAGCAGAAGGAGGGTATTTGTCAATTATAAGCCAGTGAAAATAGGGCGTATATTATAGTTCTTTTTGAAACTCTAAACTGATATCCATAAAATTCTCCTGTTGCAGAGAAGTTTTTAGGTTTGCGATGGTTTCTTTGTTTCTTTTCTCTTGGCCCCGCTCTAGCGCAATCTCAGCGTCGCGCAAACATAGTTTTTGTAGTAAATCTCCTGAAGTTAACACAAGATGCCGTTGAGTTAGGGGATCGGCGCTAAACGCCTCACTTGATCCAAAAAATGTTTCAATAAGATCATGGAGTATATACACATTTGGGTGTCGTTTAATAAGTGTTTTCCGCATAATATCAGTAGTTATCTTTCCATTTACTACGAGTATCGTATCAAGAATTGGGATAGGTTTGGTGTTCGGATATGCGTGTTGTAATGCCTTCATGACACACACTGCCAAAGCTCTATTATTTGCGCTTACCGCATCATGTAGTTCTAGAAACAACTCTTCAACTGTTTTTTGCATAAACTGTTCTTGATAAGCATTACAAAAATTTTGCAAGCTCTCCTGCCACGCATCGATAAAATCTTGATTTGAAGATCCACTACTAAAGGACGGCGCTAATAAATGTTCAAAATTTAATTTGAATGATGTGCGTTGATTGGCGAGGTCGATAATTTCTGCAGCATGCAAAAGATCTTTTGCAGCACCGTATTCAAATTCTTGCTGATAAAATTTTGCACTTTTGCCTTCTTTTGTCTGTCCGTTTGGAAGTTTGCTGAGCTGGTGCGATATTTTTTTTATATGCCCATATTTTGTGCCAATTTCTTCTTGCTCTCGGGTTCTGAAATATATATCCGTCAAATGCAATTTTACTTGGGCATCATCTCCTTCTTTGCAGGCTTCTTCTAATGTAGTTGCCATGCTAAGTTGTGCGCCGTGTCTGCGTAGTTTAGCGCCAACAATATATGATGCATTTTTTTTCGTAGTATGCGTGAATGCTAAATTTTTTAGTTCTTGCGGCGCTGTATATTCTAATTTTTGTGCTTCATATAAATTCCAAAGATTGAAAGCAATTTCGTCTTGCTCGTAAATTTTTTTGCCAATGATCAGTCGATGATATTGATACAATTTCGCTACTAACTGTGGATCTTTTTTTTCGATAGCTTTTTCTGCCGCTTCATTAAAATCGACGCTATTCAGAATTTCTTCATTGGTTTGTCCCTGCTTTAATTTTTGGTCTAATCCTAGAATATTGTTGGAAGCGACTAAGGAAACAAGAGATTTTTTATGTAGATCTTTGTTCATGCATACACAAAAGTTGTTGACGAGTGTCAAAGCCAGGATGGTTATATTTGTTGAATTCATACATACCTCCTATGCTTGGCCTGATGAGCCTGATAAGCTCAGATTACTACGTGGGTATAAAAGTGAGTCAATGGTTTAGGTTTTACTGTGCGATAGGAAGCGTATGATAGAGACCCTTAGCGGCATTGTTACTCGTTTGAAGGACAATGCACTTGTGCTAAATGTACATGGCGTTGGTTTTACGGTTGCAGTTCCGCATAGCACTGCATTTCAACTCAATCAAGAAGTTACCCTCATCACGTATCTGCATTGGAATCAGGAAAATGGACCAAGTCTTTTTGGTTTTACAACAGAACTTGAGCGCGCCATATTTTCTATGGTCATCGACTGTTCTGGCATTGGGCCAAAAATTGCCCTCGCCATTCTTGCCGATTTGGGGCCTGAACGTTTTGTGGCTGCGGTACACGCAGGTGACGAAAAAGAATTGAGCAGTGTAAATGGCATTGGGCCAAAAAAAGCAGAGCAGATGCTTGTGCAGTTGCGGCACAAAGTAGCAAAATTAGTGAAATCAGGAGTCACCTTTAATGCTGCTCCGATGGCGCAATGGCAAGATATTATCCAAGTTCTTGAATCACTCAACTATTCTAAACCAGAAATTAATGACACCATGAAGCACCTGCGAGACAAATACGCAGGTTCGGAATATTCATTTGATCAGCTCGTTCGTCATGCGCTATCTTTTTTGGCAAAAAAGTCATAGAATAAAATTTCATAAAAATAGAATATCTTAAGGTGCGGAGTTTTCATGGATCTTATGTCGCTTGTTTCAAGCATTAATAATTTTTTAGCTCTACCCTCAACCATTATCTTTATTAGCGTTGCCATTATTTTGACGCTCAAACATAAATTCCTCCAGTTTCGCGGATTTCCGCGCTTTGTCTATTTAGTCACTCAAGGTTTAAAGCCGCAAACAAATGCGGGCAATAGCAAGACTATTAATCCATTTCATGCCTTATTTACCGCCATGGGTACCACCTTGGGCATGGGAAACATTGTTGGTCCTTCCATCGCGATACTTGTCGGTGGGCCAGGAGCATTATTCTGGTTGGTGTGCTATGCATTCTTTGCATCAGCTACAAAATATACTGAGGTTGTGTTAGCGCTCAATACGCGCCTTAAATTACCAAGTGGGGATATTATTGGCGGCCCCATGCAATATTTGCGTTTAGTAAGTTCTGCCATTGCTACGTGGTATGGCATCGCGATGATATTTCTCATGGTCGGCTGGTCGGGGCTGCAAGCAAATACGCTTGCTTCTATTTTTGCTCAAGAATCGATTCCGCACTGGATGACGGGGGCAGGGCTCGCGATTATTGTTTTTATGGTGCTCAATGGCGGTGCACAGCGGATTGGTTTGATTGCCAGCAAATTAGTGCCGCTCATGTCGATTTTGTACATTGTATTTGCCTTCACTATTTTGATTAAAAATCCTGCTGGATTGCGTGACGCTCTTTTGTTAATCGGCAGCAGCATTTTTTCACCATGCGCAGCAATAGGTGGATTTATGGGAGCTACTATTATGCAAGCGGTACGTGCAGGAACGTATAAGAGTATTTTTATTACCGAAGCTGGACTTGGAACCTCATCGATTCCGCATGCAATCGCCGATGTGCAGCAACCGACCGATCAAGGTATTTTGGCAATGTTTTCTATGGCTGCCGATGCTTTTTTATCATTCTTATCGGGCCTGCTCGCGCTTGTGACAGGTTTGTGGATTGATAGCGGATTTAGTAACACGATCATGTACGAAGTATTCAAACTCAACTCGCCCGTTGCTGGTCGATTTGTGTTGTTGATAACTATTTCTCTTTTTGTGCTCACCACAGCAATTGGCAACAGCTTTAACGGTAGTCAAAACTTTGCTTCATTTACACGTCATCGCTGGATTCAAGGATACAATGTTGCTGCAGTCGCGATAATCTTTTTGGGTTCACTCATGAATGTGCCTTTGATTTGGAACATCATGGATGTGGTTTTGACCTTTGTCGCAATTCCAAACTTGATTGGTGTCGTGATCTTGGCTTTCAGAAAACCTGCATGGTTTAAGATTTAATCCTATTTATTACTCGTTTTCTTGACATTAAAGACCTGTTTGGACAAATTTGAAATTGAATTGCAAATTTGTCCAAACAGGTCTTTTTATGGAGGATTTTCTTTATGTTTTCAAGAGATGCAGCACATAAATTAAAGAGTATTACTGATCAATTTCCCGTAATCGGCCTTTTGGGCCCCCGGCAATCTGGGAAAACTACTCTATCTCAAGAATTATTTCCTGATTATGCCTATGTTTCTTTGGAAGATTTAGACGTTCGCAACCGCGCCACGCTGGATCCGCGCACCTTTTTAGCAAGTTTCCTGGGTGCCAAGGGTGTTATTTTTGACGAAATTCAACACGTACCAGATCTTCTTTCTTATATCCAAACAACGGTTGATCGTGAAAAAAAGATGGGATTTTTTGTGATAACGGGATCACAAAATTTATTGTTAAATCAGGTAACTCAAACGCTTGCCGGTCGTATTTTTATTCTGCGTTTATTGCCACTTTCCGTGCATGAAATGGTTGCCAACAATATTCTTCCCAAAACTCCAGAGCAAGCAATGTTTTATGGTGGCTATCCTCCTCTTTTTGTTAGACTCATTGATCCCGTTGATTGGTATAATGGATATGTCCGGACTTATCTTGAACGGGATGTTAGACAATTAAAAAATATCACCGATCTATCCCAATTTCAGCGTTTTATGAAATTATGTGCTGGTCGAATTGGGCAGCTCTTAAATTTAACTTCATTAAGTAACGATTGTGGCATCTCGGTAAATACTGCCAAGGCATGGATTTCGATTTTAGAGACCAGCTATATAATTTTTTTGGTACATCCGCATTATAAAAATTTCAGCAAGCGTCTTATCAAGGCACCAAAATTGTATTTTTATGATACCGGTGTGGCATGTCGACTTTTAGAAATGGAATCAGAGCAGGATTTATTTACTCATTATTTGCGCGGTGGGTTGTTTGAATCATTTATGATGTCTTCTATTGCCAAACATTTTTATAATCTAGGTCGAACTCCTAGCATCTATTTTTGGCGTGATAAAACAGGTAATGAAATCGATTGTATTATTGAAAAAGCACATGTGTTAACGCCAATCGAAATCAAGGCTGGTAGAACAGTGAATTCAGATTTTTTTGATAGTCTTGAATATTGGCGCAATCTTGCACAAAAAGAAGCTTCGCCTCGCAGCCTTGTGTTATATGCTGGAGATGAAAATCAGGGATGGACCAAAGCTCAAGTAGTGAGTTGGAGATCTGTTGAAGATTTTCTGTGATTTGGCAATTCCAAACTTGATTGGTGTCGTGATCTTGGCTTTCAGAAAACCTGCATGGTTTAAAATTTAACAAAAAAATAAATGGGCAGAATTAATCTGCCCATGTTGACTTTTCTCTGCACTTTATGAATCAGTTGTCTACACTTTCTTGTTGCGTTGCGTTTGTCGACGAAGGATAAAAATACCATAGAATTGTTCCGGCCAAAGCCAAACCTCCTGCTCCACCAACTATTTTTTGATTTGTAGAAAAACCTTCCTCATCTTTTTCCATTTTTTCATTAGTTAAATAGTTGTTATTTTCTCTAATAATGTCGTGAATAAGAACCGTAAGCTGCTTGCATTCTCCAGCCAAGTTAGTGTTTTTACAAAGATATTGTTGGTCATGCATAAGAGGTTCTAGCAATTCTTGGCTAGCAGCGACGGCAGAATCAGACTTATTTCTCGAAATGAATTTTTTAATGTTCTTTGCTTGATGTATCGAAGCATGGGCGAATTGATTAACATATTCCTGATTGCTTGGATCTGAGTTTACGAATTCTCGTAACTCATCCATGTGTTTAGCCATAAGCAATAATCTCATCATGTATTTATCTGGCTTATTAAAATAATTTGTTATTAATTGGCCGCCTTTATTTACGATCATATCAAGAGTCAAACGGGCTGCATGCGCACCCAATTCTTTTTGGTATGAATTAACTGTTTCTGCACCAAATATCTTTTCAGCGCAGGTCTCTGTTCTGTCTCTGATCATTTGATTTTTTTTGACGATAAGATCTGCTTCTCTGCGTGCGTGTCCCAATTTTTCCTGATATTTTTCATTTTCTAATCGTTCAAACTCTTTTGCATGATCTTTTTTGAATTTAGATTCTGCATTTTGATTTCCTAGATCTATTGCCGCCATTTGGGCTGTATCTTCTGCATCAGGAGTACTTGCGAGCACTTCTACTCTCTTCAATTTGCCTTTTTGTTTGGCTTCATCTTCATCGAGTTGATCAAATTCTTTTTTGTGGTCTTTTTGGAATTGAGCTGCTAGTTTTTGGGATTTTAACCCGTGCTCTTGCAT
>JABDCY010000025.1 GCA_013287855.1 Candidatus Babelota bacterium
TTTTATCCCACAACTCGAGTCCACGTTGTGAGAATACTGCTAAGGTACCATCTTTTAGTTCTATAAAATCTCTAATTCCTTCAATCCGCAGAGTATTAATGCATGTTCCGCTTTCCGCTTGCCATATTTTAATGGTTTCATATGAGAATGATGCTAGGGTACCATCTTTTAGTACTTTTAGATCCTTAACATAACCCTTATGGCCCGCCAAAGCAAAAGTTTTTATATGCGCACCATCTTTCGCATTGTAGATTTCAATTGTTTTATCATAAAATGGTGAGCATACCGCGAAAGTACCACCGTGCAGCTTTGCTAAAAATTTTTGGCCAAAACTCGATTCCCAATTACAACCGGTAGAAATAGATTTGATACAAGTCCCATTCACTAAATCCCATATCATGATACCACCATCTTCTAAACCTGCTGCTAGTAAATCATCAGTGAGTTCTCTAATTACGCACACTTTTTTATTGGTTTTCAAATGCCAGATACAGGCACCATCCTTCATATCCCATATTTGCACTATTCCGTCCCTATTATAGGAAGCAAGTCTATTATTTGTTAATTCTATAACATCCACAATTTTTGGATATATAGGGTGTGGATCCCTAGATTCTCGTTGCTGTTTTTCTTTTTCCGCTCGGTCTAAGTAAGGTTCGTATTGTAAAGTTCCTGATGGGATTTCTATAATGAACTCATTTAATCTGGGACATTTTTTTATAATAAGTTTTTGAATATCTTCAGGTAATTTTGCGCATTTCCCTAAAAGGACTTGCTGTAAACCATTATCGGTATAAAGCATTTCTGCCAGCACCTCAATAATACCATTCATAAGATTTGGAATCTGAAAATGCTCTGCAATCTTGATAAAATCAAACAATTTTTCGTGTTCGATCTCTTTTAATTGTCCGATAAGCCTTTTGTATGCACCATGTTCCTGGACATCTAATTCAATCGACTGTAAAGGTCCTAGTAATTCAATCATGGTGATCGATGATATAGCAGGAAAGCTAACTTTCAATTCTAATTCTTTAGCTTCATCTTTTGCGTTAAAGGAAATGTAGCTGCGCAAAAAATCACTATGGCGCAGCAGTTCTTTTGGCGATCCCCAGAAGTAATTATCAGTATCCTTGCCTAGTTCAACTGTTTCCAACAAGTCTTCTTTTTTATAACTTGTGTTTTTATAAACCTTTAAAACTACTTTTTCTGGCCATTTAATTGCTTCTTCACTCATCGCGCCAAGCTCAAAACTAGCCGTTAGGCCTGCAAAAGCCAAAATTGATACTAAAATACGTTTCATAATAACCTCCTAAAAAAACTATATTTTTTACTGATTTATAGGGAAAAATCAGGTTATTATAATTTTATCATATATATTCAATTTGTCAATAAGAATGTCTTTAAGAATTTACTCTAACAATCAGGGGTGGGAGAAGAAAATGCTCAATTTTTTATTAAATTCTAGCTATTTTCCCCATTAATGATGTAAAATTAACCACAACATGGTGGAAAATCCACCACGAGATGGTGAAATTTTCACCCCAAACCTGTAAAGGACAAAAAATGTTCAAAAGAAATCTTCAAAAAAAGCTTGAAAAGGCGTTAACCCGAAGCCCCGTTGTTTTACTAACTGGCCCACGACAATCAGGCAAAACTACCTTGATGAAAGAAATAAGCAAAATTAGGGGTTATTCCTATGTCACCTTTGATGATATTAACTTTCTTTCAGCAGCCAAAAATGACCCTATGGGATTTATTGCAGGACTTAACAAACCAGTCCTTTTAGATGAAGTTCAACGAGTGCCCGAATTATTTTTGGCTATTAAGCACGACGTCGACGAGAATCGTACTCCTGGCAGATATGCCTTAACAGGTTCGGCAAATCCTCTACTGATTCCACGTCTTGGTGATTCCCTAGCCGGAAGAATGGAAATTTTCGATTTATTTCCTCTTTCTCAAGGTGAATTAAGTAATAGTCATGAAAATTTTATTGATATCGTTTTTAGCAAACAAATACCATTACCTGCGCAGACACTTTCTCGTGCAGATCTCTATAAGAAAATAGCTATTGGTGGTTATCCACCAGTTCAAGGATTCGATTTTGCTGATCGCGAATCATGGTTTAATTCTTATGTAACAACTCTACTACAACGGGATATTCAAGACCTTTCTCAGATAACTGGATTTGCCGAATTTCCAAGACTATTAAATTTGCTTGCTACTAGAACAAGCTCGTTACTAAATGTTTCCGAATTAGCGCGAACAAGCGGCATTGCCGGAAGCACACTTAACAGATATCTCATTTTATTAGAAACTATTTTTCTTATTAAATTTCATTCGGCCTGGAGTTCAAATCTAGGCAAGCGACTGGTAAGGTCCTCAAAAATCACCTTTATTGATACTGGATTATTACTTTTTTCTCTTGGAGTCGATTTGGAAAAGTTACCACTCGATAACATTATTTCTGGCCCAGTTTTGGAAAATTTTGTCATTAGTGAACTTGATAAACAACTTACCTGGAATCAGGTGCGTGCAAAGCTATATCATGCACGAACAACAACTGGTATTGAAGTGGACATTATACTAGAAGATGCTGCCGGCAATTTGGTGGGCATAGAAGTGAAAAATAGCAGTACCATTGGGGCAAACGATTTTAAGGGACTTAAATTTTTACAAGAATCGGCGGGCCGTAAATTTGTGCAAGGTATTGTGCTTTATACAGGATCGCAGCATGTGCCGTTTGCTGCAAAATTATCAGCGTTACCGATCAATGTATTATGGAATATTAAAAAAATCTCTAAATGAATGAAATATCAATCATTTTAGACTAACATGTCCTTTCTCAAGTCTGATAAACCCATCTTTAGCCAGATCGTGAGCTATGTCTATAACACGCTGCTCATCAGAAGGAAATGCACATAAAAGATCTTGCTCTGTGATCAGCACATGCTTAGTCAACAATCTCAAAATAGCACCCCTAATTTGTCTATCGGAGCCTTCAAATTTTGACTGTGTTGCATGATGTACACTTTTGCGGCTGGGGTTTGGGTACATTTTTTTCAGCGCAACACCATAATCCATGAGCGCATAATACCATTCACGCGCATTGTGCCGATCAACCGTTTTTGCAACCAATGGCAACAACATTTTGTCGTGGACTTCAGTTTGTCCTTGAAAAAAGAAATGAATAAAAATAGAACGGATATTTGTTTCTATAAAAGTGATTGGACAATTAAAAGCAAAGGCACAAATAGAACCTGCAGTGTTTGGGCCGATGCCAGAGAATGTTTGCAAGATTTCTGGATCATCTGGCAGTTTGCCGTCAAATTCGTGCATCACGCGTTGTGCAATTTTTTGCAATGCAAGTGCACGGCGGTTGTAACCAAGTCCTTGCCATGCGGCAAGCAGATCGCGCATTTGTGCTGAGGCCAGTGTTGCAAAATCAGGAAATTGTGTGATGAAGTTCTCATATTTGCCTTGCACGCGGCTTGTTTGCGTTTGTTGCAGCATAATTTCTGAAACTACTATGTGATAGGGGTTAGTAGTTTGGCGCCACGCAAAATCGCGACGAAATAAGCGATAATAATTATAGATTGTTTCTTGAAATTGTTTTATTACATCATCAGTAATGCCATTAATGGATAGTGCTTGCGTAAATAAGTGCGCATTAACGGAAGAAATCGCTGAAATTTGAGCGTCGCTAAGATTGTGTTGTTTCATCCTTAACCCATTGTGCAAATGCGTGGTTAGCTGAAATTGGAATCGTGAGAATTGCAGGAATCTTATACGGATGCAGCTTCTCAACTTCACTCGTTATTTTATCACATAACTCAGCACGCGTCTTACACAAGAGTATAACTTCCTTTGATTCTTCAACTGCTCCTTCCCATCTACAGATAGTGGTTACCGGCATAAAATTTGCACAAGCGATTAATCTCCTTGCGAGCAACTCCTTAGTAATGCTGAGAGCCAAATCTTGCGAAGGACACGTTATATAGACTAAAACTAGATTCATACACCACCTCACAGAAAATCTTCGAAATATTTTAAGGATTGTATATGAAACATTCTAAAATTGCCATCATTGGTGCCGGCGCAGTAGGTTCTACCACCGCCTACGCACTCATGCTCAGAAATATTGCTGCAGAAATTGCATTAATTGACATCAATGATATTCGCTGCAAAGGTGAAATGCTCGATCTGTCCGACACCTTGCCCTTTTCCATGAGCTCATCAATCCACATCAGTTCGCTGCAAGACGCACGAGATGCCAACATAATCATATTCTGCGCAGGCATTCCACAAAAACCGGGTCAACCACGCACAGAATTGTTGAAAACTAATGCCAATATCATGAAATCGGTATTTACATCGCTCAAGCCACTCAATAATGATGCCGTTATTATTATAGTTACCAATCCCGTTGATGCTCTCACCTATTATGCACAGCAACTTAATGGGTTACCTAAAAATCAGATTTTTGGCACAGGTACATTACTCGATTCATTACGGCTTCGCGTCACCTTGGCGCAAAAATTGGGAATTGCTCAAGAGTCGATAGATGCACATGTGCTTGGTGAGCATGGAGATTCACAATTTGTTGCATGGTCGTCGGCACATGTCGCAGGCATCCCGCTCACACAGTTTACCGGTGTTTCCGCTGACGAATTGGTACGCATTGAAAAAGAAACGCAACAAAAGGCCTATGATATTATTGCCTGCAAAGGCTCAACTTTTTATGGTATTGCCTCATGTGTAAGTTTGATGTGTGAGAGCATTATTTTTGACCAGAAACGCGTGCTGCCGCTTTCCACCTATCATGAAAATTTCGGCGTTTGTTTTAGTTTACCCGTCGTTTTGGGTGAAAAAGGAATTGAAAAAACATTGCCCATTCGATTGAATGAGCAAGAACAAAAAAAATTGAAAGCATCGGCACATGCTTTGTCTGAAGCAATAAAAAAAGGCCTGAGTTAGTCAGACCTTAATGTTTAAAAATTACTCACAAGTAATGATTTTATATTTTTGCTGGTCACTCTTTACAAGATTTTCCTTAGCTTCTCTGGCACCCAAATCAGAAAAACATTCGAGCCAAAATTTGATTTTCTTGCTTTTAGGACTATTTTGTTCCTCTTCTCTGACCAAGATTGCTCTAAAGTCCTGATTATTTCCGATGTCAAGCGCGTCAGCTCGAGTTAAGTCTTTTATTGCTCTGATATTAAGACCCTTAATATCGCCATCTAAACCTTCAACATCAAACTGGTAAAGCGCAGCTGTTTTTAATGTATATTCAAAACTTTCGCCAGGATTTAATATTTTTTCAAAGTTAGCTAAATTTCCATACTCCGCACCAATTATTTTTATCCTACCACCCTTAATAGGGCTTTCTTGTTCAACTCCAGTTACATATTCAGGTTTTGGAGCGGTGTCATTATAAATATGATACGTGATCGCATGTAGGTTTCCCATCATGAATATAAAGCTCAATGCAACTATTTTTTTCATACTATTCTCCATGAATTTTTTACTATTTAACAAATTCTGCCTCAGAAATATTGGTAACTTTTTGACAAGGAAGCATCACTTTATTTCGGGCCTGACTGCTTATAACTGAAGACGTCTTATATACAGGTTGGTTTCCACCCACAGTAGCTTCAACATCAACAGCAAGTCGATACGATTCAACCTGATTACCAAATGTATTGGTCTGGCTTTCTTTAGCTTCTCGAGCTGTAACCATTATATTCGTACATTCGTTCAATGCTTGTGTTTTTGCCGGATTGAGAATTCTAACAAAAAGACCGGCAAGAGTTCCACTGAGGGACATAACCTCTATCAAGCCGCTGCACATAATTCCTACATCAAGCGTTTCCGTTTGTCCTGGCTTAACCTCTTTCCCGTAGGCAATAAAAACTTTAAGAGCTGCATAGCCAGCACTAAAATCTTTTACCCAAATAGCACCATTGGTATTATTAGTAATTGCAACATTCCAGGCGAACGCGGAACCTGTCATAATCGTAAGGCTTAAAAAAATAGGTAATTTATTCATATTATTCTCCAAATATTTACACTTTGTCATTACTTTAATTTTATATTATATAATATTGAAAAAACAAGAAAAACTTTGCATATTTGAGTATTTAAGGCATTCATTTCAATAATTCAGCTTTTTTTCTGGTTGCGAGTACTGTTTAATAACTTTTCTTGTTTTTTTACCCTATTTACATGGTATAAAAACGGTAGATAGCCAAAATTGATGTTTAGGAGGTTGCTATGGACAATATACTCATAAAAGAGAGCTCAAAGCCGGGCTGGGGCAAGGAAAAACGATCAATAGCTGCCATGATTCAAGCATGGGGAAATCAGGCATCAAATGCTTTACTAGATCCAACATTCACTATTTTTGAAACACCAACTATTGATGGGATTATCGGCTATCGTTTGCGCTTGAAATGCGCCGTTGTTTTTGGCGATCCGGTGTGTTCGCAGCAAGACATGCTAAACCTCGTGCGTGCATTTAAAGAATTCTGCACAAAACAAGGTTATACCATCGCCTATACATTAGTTTCCGAGCAGTTTACTAACTGGGCAATGCAAAATGGCTATTCCTATGCCATAGAAATGGGAAGAGAATCATTCATTGATCCCATGATAGATCCAAAAACTCGCACGGGTATTCACGCAGGTGTCTTGCGCAACAAATGGCGACTTTCAATAAAACGCGGCATCACGGTAAAGGAACATAAGAGCAATGACGCCATTACAGAACAAGCAATGGAAGAAGTTGCACAACGCTGGATTGCAAACCGTAAAGGTCCACAAATTCATTTTTTTACCTCATTTAATATTTTTGATGACCGTCAACATAAGCGCTATTTTTATGCAGAATGTGATGGCAAGATAATTGGCATTGTGGCTCTGAATCGTCTTGATGCTTATGATGGCTGGATTTTACAAATGACCCTATTAGTTCCAGAAGCACCAACTTCAACCTCCGAATTTCTCGTGCTTTCAATACTTGAAACATTACGGATTGAAGGCTGCCGCTATTTGACCATTGGCATAACACCAAATGCTTGCATGGAAAGAATCGAAGGCTTTGGCTCGATTACACGACAACTTGCAAAACGCTTGCATGCATTAAGTTACAAAGTATTTAAGTTGGACAAACGTTCACAATATTGGCGCAAATTTGATCCGCAAGAAAAATCGCTATTTATTGTTATGGACAAAAAAGGATTTTTGGTAAAAAAAGGGTTGGCAATCGTAAAAGCCTACAATGCAGCGGTGTGGTAATGAACAACTAATAACTAAATCCTATTTTTCCCCATAGTGCCCAATTGCTGAGTGCAGTATAAGAATTTCCTATTTCATAGGAAGCTCCAATGCCCACAAAAGTAATAATAGATTGAATTTCAATGTCACGAGCTAGCGCCAAATAAATTTTATTACTCAGCGCTGCCGGCGCTGCCGCCGAATCAACATTGATATTTTGTGCAGTTACTGGTGTAAATATTGTATCACTTGGCACTATGTTTGGACCAACAATTGACTCGCTAATATTGGCAGTACTCGCTGAAATCGGAATACCATGGCAACCACCAACCAAATCATAAATTGCAAAAGTATTAGGAAATGGACAATGCAGGCAAATCTTCTCTTGTTGGCGCCACCAGAGATTATAACCAATTTCAACGTTGCATGAACAATAATTATAGTTGAGTGCAGTCCAAAAATTAATGGTGCTTCCCGGCGTTACAAAAACATCAGTCGTCAACAGATTGATCGCTGGTAGTGGAAATGCCGGAGAAGCAGCAGAAACAACTTGCAGGTAACGAGACCAATCACCATTTCTGAGCAAGTCAAATGAACGACGTTCGTTGGCTCTAAAAACATATTGATATTTCAGATCGAACATCCAGCTCACGCAATGATCATCGCAACTTAAAAAAGTATAATCACTATTAACACCAGCACCTATACTGCCATTCTTGCTTCCCACAATTGGTTCAAAAATATTGACGGAAGTTTGTCGATATCCTGTTGGGATTCCACCAACCAGATAAACCCCTACGTGGTATTGATCGCAGAAAAAGTAGTCGTAGCCAAGTTTAATCTGAATATCATCTAATCCAGCGCGTCTTAACTTACAAGGGCCGAATTTTCCCGCACACCAGCACGGACTATTCAATGCTTGGCAAGCATTCGCAAAATTAGCAATGATACCTTGTGTTGCAATTTGGGATACAAATTGGGCTGATTCACGAACTCGTATAGCATGCTGCGCGCATAGTGCTGCCGATGTGACGCTCATCCAAAATTGATGTTCACAGAAAGGAAGATTAAGGTAGAACTGCAAAACAGAACCAAATACTTGCCGCTCTGGTCGCAAGGTAAGAATCGAGTTATAACTGCTTCCGGTTGGTGAAATTAAATTCAGCCATAACGGATCAACGTCACCTAGACCATCTTCTCGCAATGAGATAGCGCATTTATTATAGGGTAAAAAATAAGGCGCCAACTGCGCAGCTCTGGTTGATTGCTGATAAAAAGGTGTAGCATAAAAGTTGACGTACATCTCATCTTTGGCATTGCGATGATAAAAATCGTAATTTGATTGCGCGAGATCATACGTTGAATCAAAGGTTATCTGACGTGGCACAAAAAAAGTTTTACTGTGACAAAAAACCTGGATCGAGTGAGCTAATAACAGTGGCAACAAAAATACCGCATAGTGCTTCAAATACCTCATCACATTCCTCTCTATACACAATTATTTATGATGCGTTGATTATAAAATAATTGTTTTCTGAATTGCAAATAACGTACTATTTATTTCGCCTTTCTTTGTTTCTAAAAAGGATAGTACCATGAAAAAGATATTACTATTACTCCTCGCATGCGCGGTAAAAACACTCTGTGTTAATGATGGTGCATTTGATCCCACCTTTAATGGAGGAACTATTGTCACCACGGGAGCACCTTCGGGTTTTGTTTCTCCCTTACCAACAGCATATGCAGTCGCGGTACAAACTGATGGCAAAATTGTAACTGCTGGTCAGGATGTTAACGGTAACTTTCAGACCATTCGCTACAACACCAATGGTTCATTAGACACATCATTTAATGGAGGCATAGTTACCTTAGGAATAGGACTCGCCAACGGAATTGCCTTACAACCAGACGGTAAAATAATTGTTGTCGGCACTGATGGTCCTGCAACATTGTCTGCTGTAATGCCTACACGTGGCTTAAAACCAAAAGCAACTGCCGATCCAAACTTTGCTGTTGTTAGATATTTAGCAAATGGTCAATTAGACACATCATTTGGTAATGGAGGGATAATAAACAACATGCAGGGTTCTGCAAACTCAGCTGCGCTGCAAACCGATGGTAAGATTGTTGTTGCCGGAACTCTTGTTGATAATTTAGGAAATAGTTCTTACAACATCGTTCGCTATTTACCCAATGGTACCATAGATACCACGTTTGGAGGCGGGACTGGCATTGCGACAGCTGGCACACCTTTATCGAATGCCATTGGCTCTCCACCGCCAGCAGCATTATCAGTTCAAATTCAATCAGATGGAAACATAATTACTTCCGGCGGTATTTTTAACGGAGCATTATTTTTCTATGCCACTGCGCGCTTCACTACATTGGGTGCATTGGACACTTCTTGGGGAGGCACTGGAATTGTAACAGTCGGCACTGGTATTGTACCAAATCCTGCCATTTTTCCTCCGTATGCTTGGTCACTAGTTATTCAGCCTGATGGTAAAATCGTTACAACAGGATTCTCAGCCAATGAAATTATTATAACAGCACGATTCAATACCAATGGATCACCTGATGCAACTTTTAATGGTACCGGTATAGCAGCCAATGTAGGCACCAATGATGGATTTCCTTTAGGGGTAGTCTTACAAAATGATGGAAAAATTGCGATTGCTTTAGAATATTTTGATAACACAAATTGGTGGTTTGCATTGATTCGCTACACATCTACTGGTGCAGCTGACACTACTTTTGGTGTAAATGGACTTCTGCTGCAAAATTTTCCATTTAATTTTGGAGGTGTTTCTGCAAATGCTCTTGCCATTCAATCTGATGGTAAAATTGTTTCCTCAGGCGTTGTAGTTACGACGTTGGGAGGAAATCAATTTTTTTACGCAGTGGGACGTTATTTAGTTGCAAACAATTCACTCATTCCGACAACAATTAATAACTCATCAACGGGACTTATTACCATAAATGGCCCTACAACCATTACCGGCACTGCACAAAATCCTTCTATTGTTACCGTGTTCTTTAAAAATGGCAGCGGTACGACGAGTCTTGGAACTGTTACGCAGGCTAATGATCAATGGTCGCTTAATACAGGTTCTTTGCCAAATGGCACCTACTATATATCTGCTGTTAATAATTATAAAGATGGCAATGTGCTCCTTGCGTCACCAAGCATAGTATTACCAACTAATTGTCTAGGATGTGCCATTGGACAAAAATACTGTGGCGTTACTTCATGCTCATCAACTGGTTGTTGTCCGAGCTAAAAAAATCTGGGCTCGATAAATATCGAGCCCAGTTCTTTATCATAATCATGATTTAACAATCATTCGGTTTTGCGATGAATCAATGCTGCCATTTGATGATCTATTCTTCGTCTTCAAGTCCAACGTTTTCAAGATCATCGGCAAGACTCTCTTCTCTGGACATCGTTGTAAACCCTTGCTTGTCAAGATGAGCGTCTAGTTCATCCTTATCTGCGTTTGTCGCTGAACTAAGACAAACAATATTAGTATCAACTATTCGTTCTCGTTGCATTTGGTCTCTGAGGGCAGTCTCTACTAAGAGCGTTGTATGTCCCCTTTTGCTATTAACAACATTTGTAACAATCTTATCTAGATATCTTTTTCTCTTTTTACCATCTTTTGTAACCCTTGTTACACAGCGTAAATGGCTTAGTATCGCGCCGTTTTCCGCTTTTAAATAGAATTTAGTTCCATTCTTTTCAGGAATGGCGGCTACATGATAATCATTCGTTTTTTTAACAATCCTACTTCCTGAATCTTGCATTTGTTGATCTTCCATGGCCCAAGCGCTACCTGCAAAAATGCTTACTAAAAGAAACAATATTTTTTTCATGTGTTATTCTTTCTTCTTTTCAACGCGTCCAATTTTAAATGTGACCATTTTATCAGTGTTTAACAGACTCTTAACAACACGCTGCATGTCATCTTTTTTTACTTGCGCAAGTTGCTGAGCACGCTTGTCAAAATAATCTTGTGGGAAGTTATACCGTTCTAAGAACAAGAAACTACCCGCAATTGCCGCATTAGATTCAAAATTATTGAGCAATGAATTGGTAATGGCGTTGCGCGCTTCTTCAAATTCTTCTTGCGACACCGTGTCAGCAGCATGATCAATAGCGTTTTTGATAGCCTTTTCAGCTTCTTGTAACCGATCAAGTGAAACTAAAGTTTTTACCAACGTCATGCCTGGTTGCTCACTCGCACCTGCAACGAGAGAACCTATGATGGAGTAAAATAGACCAGACTGCTCCCGTAAAGTAAAGAGACGAGAGTTCATCGAATTGAGAGCACCGCCACCAAATATCTGATCAAAGAGCGTCAATTTATCATACTCTTTATTTTTACGGTCAACCGAAAGACCTGCAAATGCAAGCACAACCTGGTCGCGATTGATGAAATAATCAACATCGTGTGGCTTTTGTTGTTCAAGCGAAGGGAATTGAATTTCTTTTACTTCGGGTCCCTGCCATGCACTAATATTATTTCCAATAACTTTTTTAATATCATACTTTTTGATATCACCAACAAGCGCTAGATTGGCGCCTTGCGGAGAAATGTACTTCTTGTAGAAATCTACCAGATCCTCGCGCGTTATGCTTTCAATCGCTTCTTTAGTGCCTAACGAATTTTTGTGATATGGATGATTTTTATAAATAGCTTCTCGAATTATTTGTCCAGAAAAAACTTTTGGATTATCCCAGAATTGTTTTAGTTCAGCAAGAATTTGAGTGCGTACTTTTTCTATCGATTCTTCAGGGAATGTTGCATTAACCAAAATTTCTTGCAACAACTCGAGACCTTTTTCTAAATCAGAGCTTAACATGCTCAAGGTGATCATGCCGGGCGAAGCGCCGAAGGTCATACCGCGTGATTCAAGCTCATCAGCAAGCTGTTCTGCAGTATATTTTTTGGTGCCTTCTTGCAACATGAGAGCAACAAAACTGTAAAGCCCCTGTTTATCCTCTGGGTCGTAATAGCTCCTAGCTTTCAATTCGATAGCAAGATCAATTCTTGGTGTCGTATCATTATGTGCATACAATATTTTTAAACCATTTGATGCAACAAATTTTTCAGCTTTTGGATAATCAAACTTTATTGCCTCATTTACTTTGACATTTTGCGCTTGTCGCGGTTTTTCAACGGGAGAAGTTCTCTTTCTAGCTGCTAAAATTGCAGCATCCTCTTTATCGGATGCTTCTTGCAATTGTTGCCACCAAGATTTTTCTGATTCGGCGATTGGTAAGATGCGTGCAGTATTTTCCACCGCTGGCCGACAATAATCACGCACAAGATTTTTAACTTTTTCTTGAAGCACATCAAGAGGCTCATTGAGATAATTAAATGCATAATTTTCATCGCCTGTAGCCAAATAGTACAAACCCATGTCATTTGCCTGCTGCTCAATACTTTCCAGCCCCTTGAAATAATCCATTTTTGCTTTTTTAACGGCACGAACTAGTTCATGCTCTTGGACGCCCTCGTGAGCAATTTTTTCAAGCTCTTCATGAATTATTCGTTCAATTTCTGGAATCTCGTTTTCTGACTTTGGTTCATAACTGAGATAGAAGAGACTATAGTCAAACAATTCCCACGAGCCCGCACTAAACGATGTCGCAAGCTGCAATTCATCAACCAATAATTTATAAAGACGCGACGCTTTGCCAATGCCCAAAACTAAAGCAAGGACATCAAATATATGTCTATCTTTATACTTAACGCCCGGAACTACAAACATATCGATAGCAACTGGTTGCTTAACATCGCGATATAAAGTTACTGATTTGGCAACAATATCTTGATTGAAATAGAATTCTTCCTTTTTATAGCTTGGGTTCGGTTTTATAGAACCAAAATATTTTTGCGCCAATGCAAATACATCATTTGGCTCAACATCGCCAACAACTACGAGCGTTGCATTGTTTGGTAGATAGTGTTTTTTATAAAATGCGCGCAAGTCATTGGCATGTACTGTCCATAAATCTTGCTTGTAACCTATGACGGGATGATGATATGGATGATCAGGAAAAATCGAAGCGACAAGCTCCATAATGGCACTGCGTGTATAATTGTCCCGATTCATCTTGAGTTCTTGAATTACTGCTTTCATTTCAGAATTTAGATGATCTTCTTTGAATGAAACATTCTCCATGCAGTCAGCCATAATCGGGAATGCTTCTTTGAAGTTCTGAGATGGGAAGTTAAATAAATAACCAGTAAAATCATACGATGTGAATGCGTTGATAACGCCCGAGAGTTTTTTGCTAATGACATTAATATCTGATTCAGACAGAGCGTTGGTACCTTTAAAAATCATGTGTTCGATCAAGTGAGCAATACCCCGCTCACCAGAACGTTCATCCTTGGACCCCACTTTATACCATAATTGAACAGATACTTTTGGAATTTGACGCACAACTTTGACAAGCACGGTCATGCCATTGCTTAACACTTTTTTCTCAACCAAATTTTTTTGCTGCAGTTGCGTTTCCATAATTTTATGATCACCTTTTGTAGCTGTTTCTGTAATTTTGGCCTCATTTTGAGTCTCTGCAAGCAGATTAACACATTGCAGAGCTGTTATCAAAATCAGCAAGTTTACATTTTTCATTCTATTTCCTTATTTTGAAAGCTCATTAATCTTTAAGTCTACCAACTTTTATACATATTAATTTGTCACTGCGTAAATACTTTTTAACTGCGGCGACCATATCCTTAAGACTAATTGCTTTCAAGCTCCCAGCTCTCTGTGCAAAATAATCTGCAGGTAAATTAAATCGATCTTGGAATAAAAATGCCATTCCCATTTGTTGGTGCGTTGAAAAATGATCAACGAGCGAATTGATAACCGCATTTTTTGCTTCGTCAAATTCCGCTTGGGTCACGGTATCAATAGCGGTATCAATAACATGCTTAATGCGCTCAATTGCTTCAGCGAGTCTATCTTGCGAGACGATTGTTTTTATCGCGATCATTCCTGGCTGTTCATCAGCATGCATGAGCAATGATCCTCTGATTGAATAAAATAATCCAGTTTCTTCCCGAATCATAAAAAGGCGCGAACTCATCGAATTCAAAACGCCACCAGAAAATATTTGTTCAAATAACAGCAATTTATCAAAATCCGCATCCATGCGAGACACAGAGAGACCCGCAAAAAAGAGTACCACTTGATCGCGTTGTATGTATTTTACCAGATTACCATCATGCAATTGCTGCAGCACAGAAAATTGCAAAGAAGCCGGTTCTGTCCCCCGCCAGGAGTCAAGCGCTTTTTCGAATAGGTGTGGAATATCGTACTGTGAAATGTCACCGACAATTGCTATGCGTGCTCCACCAGGAACAAGCATTTTTGTATACCAGGAAATTATGTCCTCGCGGGTGATACGCTCAATTGATTCGCGTGTGCCCATGATATTTTTGCTGTAAGGATGATGCCTGTAAACATTCTCTCGAGCCAATTGATAAACAAATTCAGAAGGGTCATCCCAAAACACTTCAAGATCGGTGAGCATCTGTTCTTTAATTTTGGCAATTGCTTCTTCGGTAAATGTTGCTTGCGTCAAAATGGCTGTCAAAAATTCAAGCCCTTTTACTAGATCATCCTTGAGCATACTTAACGAAATCGCACCTGGTTCAACTTGTAAGCTCATACCATATGATTCTAACTGCAGCGCAAGTTCGTAGCCGCTCATATTTTTAACGCCTTCAACTAACAATAGACTTACGCATGCACTAAGGCCCTGCAATGACTCCGGTTCGTAATAATATTTTGCTTTTAGCTCTAATACCAAATCGATCGTCGGCAATGTCGCATCATGATGGTGCAGAACAGTAAGGCCATTGCTGAGTTTTGCATGTTTCGCCTGTGGATAAGAAAATGGTGGGGGATTTTTAGGCACTACTTTTTCTACAAACCTGCCACCTTCAATAACCATATTGCGCTGTTTTGCTGATAAAATTTTGTTGTCCATCTCATCTGATTTTTGTTGCAACACATCAAAGTATTTTTGTTCTTGTTGAGTAATTGGCAACAGCAAGCCAGTATGCATGACCGATGGTCGAATATAACGCCTCAAAAAGTTTTTAATATTATTTGTTTGATCTTTAGCCTCACCAACAAGATAATTCACGATAAATTGCTCATCACCTGTCGCCAAATAACTCTCGCCAATAGCGCTTGCAAGTAGTTGCGTATTTTCAAATAATCCAAGAAATTCTGCTTCTACTTTTTTTTGTGCTCGCTGCAATTCAAGCTCACTCCAACCATCGTCAATGAGTGCAGCAATTTCCTGCGCAATTATCTGCTTTATAGGCTCAAAATCTTGGATATCATTAAGTTGAAACTCGATCAGGAAAATTCCATAATCAAAAAATTCTTGAATGTTTACCGATAGATCTGTCGCTAACTGCAGCTCATCAACAATTTTTTTATACAGGCGCGAACCTTTTCCTTGCGCCAACAACCCACCATGATCTGTGCGTATTTTTTTATGATATTGCCAACTTCGAGCATCGACATGAGGCATGCATCAAAGCCGATAAGACCAAATTTTTGACCTTGCAAATAGTTTTGCATAACTTTGTTGAGCGCATAGTCGAGCGCTTGATTGCTCAAATAATTTCCCGTGGAATCGTCCCAGCAAATACCCCGCTCCTCTTGTTCTTCTTCGGCATTAATAGCATTTACAAAATCAAAAAAACCGATGCTGCGGTCGAGCTCGTATTTATTATTGGTGGGATTAAAACTAAAAAGTTCTGTTGCATTGATAATGCGTCCGCGGTCTGGATCTAAAATTCCTGTACCATGATTCCAAAATACCAGCGCATAATTTTGTGCAGGATATTGTGTGATTGCCCACTTGCAACATGAAATTAATGTCTCTGGCGCACCGCTATCCATTTGTTGCGATTCGGGGTCATTATCATTCACATGCACGACGCGACCTTTTTCGATAAAATAACGACGCGTAATTTTTTTATTACCAGAAATACGAATGTCGAGTTGAATAACAATATTAATGAACTCATTAGAGCCTATTGCTGCCATCTGTTTTATGTTGCGCGCAGCAAAACCACGCAAATCATTATCAGCAGCCATGTATACTATAAAGGTCCAACCTTTTGGTGATTTTTTTTTGGTTTGCTCTGGATCGAAGTTATAGTCGCAGTTTGTTATACATTGGCTTGATGCATCGGTGTTGTAGGACTCCAAATTGTCAATATCAAAGCGATCATATGAGGCAATTATATCTCTGCTATGCATGCTTCTTGCTAGTAACAAAAAAAACATGACAATGACAATGCGCACGCTCAATTTTCTTCCCAACATCATCTTCCCCCTTGTGATGAATAATGATTATTTATGCACTGATCGTAAGAAAAAAGAGATGTAATACGCAATAGTTACAAACGACGCGGAAAATTTAATCTGGTTATCCAGGCAAGTGCGTAGGTGAGAAGAAAGCTTAACTGAAAGTCGAGAAAAAAGAGTTGCAGCGGGTTGAGTAGCAAGACGCCAGTCGCCACAAGAAGCAGTATATGCAACAGATGCGAACGCAATGCAAGCAGCGCACATAATTTATACAAAATAAACATCCATAAAGCACGTAAAAATGAAATGCTCGACCAGCTGAATAAAAAATAGATCACGATGAGCAGCAATTGGATAAGTTGTTTTAGAAGAAACGGTAATGGGATGAGTTTTAACAACATTTCCCATAGTGCGACAAACAACACGAGATGGAGTCCCGAGCGTGCAAGA
>JABDCY010000026.1 GCA_013287855.1 Candidatus Babelota bacterium
GAAGAAAAGGTTTTATTAGCAAAAACAATTTCCGATTTGCAAAAGCAACAAGCTGAGAGTGTCACTAGTTTGTGACAGATCTCACAGTCCGAACGTTTGCAATGGCTAATGATTGATGGATATATGATTAAAGAAGAATACAGAAATATGAGGATTTTATGATGTGTACAAAAATTATGTTCATACTAGTAACCATATCTTTTTTTCACACTGTGCAAGTGAATGCTATGACAAAAGAAGAAAAGCGACGCGTACGTGAAACCCTTGCTCAACACTATAATAGAGTACCTGTTGCAAGACATGCGCATCGAAAGCATTTAGCGAAACATGATACTCGAGCGAAGATTTCACTTAAAAAAGTTAGTACACAGCTACCTAATAATGCAGCTAAGAAAGATGGGAATACTAGTTTTGGTGACGGGTTCGAGCAGCTGGGAAACGTTTTGGGGATGCACGTAGACGGAATTAACAATCATATTGGGGTTGCAAATCGGAACTTTCAGGAAATCAATAATGCTTTTGCAGGTTGCAACAGGAATTTCGCAGAAATTTTTGCAAGATTAACAGCTCTTGAGCAAAAAACTGAAGCTCTTGAAGCTACATTGGCCAGTCAATGCAATAAATCAGCTAAGGATCAATCAAAGTGACGATCTAACAGAAATTTGAGCAGATCGAAAGCGGAAGAAACATAACAATATATCAAAGCATTAAGGGTCGGAATTTCCGGCCCGTTTTAGTGCCGAAAACTATTCTTCCTATTCACAACAGCGGAAAAAAATGCGAGATTAGTTTTGATTTTTTTTTGTTGAAAGGAATCAATGAAGTTTACAAAAATCATATCAATCATACTGTTATTGCCCCTCATGCTTCCAACTCAGACATTCACGATGGATAAAGACCAGGTAGTCGATGGCGTGTTCAAGGCAGGCTCTGTTTTGGGAATCCTCTCGTTTGCGCGGACTTTTTTATTTACCAAAAAATCAGAAGAAAAGCAGCCATTGCTTGTGCGTCAGACGCCTAAGAAATTCCAACAAAAATTTAAAACCGATGATGATTTTTTGACTGCAGTGGGAGCTTTCACTGAAGACGAATTTGTCACAAAAAGTCATCTTGATGAAAATTTTGTGAGCGACACTGATCTTGGTACCAACCTTGATAGGTATGTTACTCAAAGTACTCTTGCTAGGTATGTTACTCAAAGTACTTTGGATAGCCAAAAATATCTTTCGGAATTTGATCTTGCAAAGAAAAATTTTGTTACCACATCTGCACTGAAACAAGGCAAGGATGATATGCAGAAACAATTCGACTCAGTAACTGGTAACTTAAAGTCACAGATTGGAACCACCAAAAATTTGGCAGACAGAATTGCAGGACTTGAGGCCGCCATGGCACAATTGGTAACAAAAGACGAACTGCAACAGTATATGACAAACGCTGAAATAGAAAGCCGTTATGTGCCGTTCGAGCAACTCACGAACAGAAAACTCAAGAGCAAATCATCAAGAAAAAACGGCGACAACGGATATGGCATCTTAACTGGCTTCAGTTCTCATCAGGAAATCGCATTCGATGACGAAACAATACTCGGCCAGTATATGTCTAAAGACGAGATGAAGGAGTATTTGACTAAAGCTGAGGTCCAAGATCTGCTGAGTGCTTTTGTGACCTATGAAGACCTCAAGAACAGAATTCCTCAGGCTGCAACAGCCAAAAAAACATCCAAGAAAACGAAATAGAAGAATTTTATGATGTCTACAAAAATCATGTTCATGCTCGTGACCATTTCTATTTTCCAGTTCGTGCATGTACATGCTATGTCTAGAGATGAAGAAAAGCGAATTCTAAGCAAAGTTCTTGCTGCAAATTATGGCATGAAACCTGCACGTCGCGATCACCACAGGGTTTCAGTTCGTCCTCAAGTGAAGAGCTTAGTTAGAAGACTTTGCGAGCAGCAATCACATAATTCATCTAAAGAAGGTTCAGAAACTTTCTTTGGTCTGGGCAAATCGTTTGATTTATTTGGGAATGTTTTAGCAGCACAATTCGATCAATTTGGCGAGCATATGACTGTTGCGAATAAGAATTTTTTATTATTCGATGCTAATTTTGCAGCAAGTCAGGTTAACTTCAGGGATATTTTTGATAGATTAAAAAAGCTTGAGAGAGAGGTTGGTGAACTTAAATCGAAATTGGTGGCTCACACAGATGAGAACCTTAGGTAGATGCCAGAAAAGCTCGCAAGAAAGCAAAAAAAGGCTGACGAAGAAACGTCAGCCCTTTTTATTAGCCCAAAAACTTCTTAAAAAATCCCATGATATAACCATCAGTTTTATCATGTGAACTCTCTAATTTTTCAGCAAATTTCACCAAAAGTTCTTTGGCTTCCGCGGATAATTTTTTAGGGATATGACATTGTGTGATCACAATTAAATTTCCAGATCCTTTGCCCCGCAATTTCGCAAAGCCTTTGTCAGCAATTACGATGCGCTCACCCACAGGACAGCCTTTTGGAATTTTGATGGTTTCTTTTTTGCCATCAATAGTTTCTATTTCTACTTGTGCTCCGAGTACTAATTGTGGATAGGTGAGCATGATGGAGCACTCTAGATTGTCTTCCACCCGCTTGAAAATTGGGTCTGGTTTTACACGCACGCGCAGGAATAGGTCGCCGGCAGGTCCGCCATAGACGCCCGCATCACCTTTACCAGCAATGCGCAGCTCTGCAATATTAAAAATGCCAGCAGGGATATTCACGGTAAATTTATCAAGTTTTTGGACGCGTGATTGGCCGCCACATTCCTTGCAGGGTGAAGGGATAGTAAAGCCTTGCCCATGACATGCGCCGCATGCCTGGGAGTACATGAAAAAGCCTTGTTGAAAGTGGATCTGGCCAGTGGCATTACATTTTGGACATGGTTGGGCTTTGGTGCCTTCTTTCATGCCTTTGCCATGGCAGCTTTCGCAGGGGAAGAATCGATGGTAGCGAACTTCGTGCTTGGTGCCGGTGAATGATTCTTTGAGGGTAATTTCTAGGTCACGGTTTAAATCATGGCCCTGCAATGGCTGAGGCCCTGTTTTTTTGCGCGCTCGTTGGCCACCTGCAGCACCAAAAATATCGCCAAAAATATCACTAAAATTTGAGAAAATATCATCCATGTTCATGCCATGAGCGCCAGCACCGCCTCCCATGCCTTCAAAGCCCGCATGGCCAAACTGATCATACTTTTTCCGCTTATCGGCATCAGACAATACTTCATAGGCAGCAGCTGCTTCTTTAAATTTTTCTTCCGCTTCCTTGTTGCCGGGATTGCGATCAGGGTGATATTTGAGGGCTAGCTTGCGGTAAGCTGCCTTAATTTCTTCTTGTGTGGCGCTTTTGCTGACGCCAAGCACTTCATAAAAATCTTTTTTTGCCATAATAAATAATCCGATTCCTTTGTCACCCTGAACTTGTTTCAGAGTCCATAATTTTGATGTTAGATCCTGAATCGAGTTCAGGATGACATCGTACAAAATCTGACACGAATAGACTCAAGTATAGCAAAAAAAAGACGGATGCTACAGGGCATCCGTCACGTGATGAGAATCTAAGTTATTCTGCTAAGGGCTCACCAAAGGGTGTGATATACAAGTTTAAATAGGGATCAGCACTAAATTCTTCCGTAATGAGTTGACTAAATGCAGGAATATCTATCTCTTTTAAACAGTTATTAATTTTTATCTCAAGAACCTCTTTTTGTTCTTTTGATTTACTCTGTAGAATTATGTTTGCAGCCACATCAGTTCCTTGCCTAAAGCTCGAATTATTTTGCTGGTTGAGGATTTCGCCATAAGCTTCTAATAGAGTATCTGTGAACATCTTCTTTGAAGGTTGTTTACTTTCATAATCAAATATGCAACAAATGCGTCGACTTTTAAAGCTTTCTTCTACTAATTCATGTATGAGTTCATAAGACGGCTCTTTTATGTAGCCATTCTCTATGGTGCTGCAAATTTTATATGTATATGCACGAACTGTGCCCTTATCTGTTTTTAGATTAACCTTTGTCAAAAGTGTACTATATTTTTGTTCCAACCGAATTTGATTACTTGAGCTTCCCATGCCAACAAGGCCTACACTGAAGACGCCGAATGCTAGAACACAACCAATTTTTACTGATTTCATAGATAATTCCTCCATATCTTTTAAAAAATTATTTCTAATTTTAAGCATATACAGTAATTTCTATCTGTCAATTGGTTGGTTTGATTAGGTTATCTCTTGAGAATGTCCAGCATTAAGGAGGCCGTGTTCCTTATCAACGGCTTAGTGCCCTATTGTTTCATAATATTTATGACAATCGGCCTTGGAATACTTAATATCGCCTGGGCGTGCTGGGGCAAATACCAGAGGCTCATGGTAGGCAGGGAACTCCTTTTTGAGTTGGTCAAAGAGTTCTAGGAGATTAACAGTTTTACCAGTTCCAATATTGTATGGCTCGCCTGTCATGCTTTCATCTTCCAGCATTGCCAGCGTAAGATTTGCTTCAGCAACTTGGGTGACATGAATAAAATCACGCGTTTGCAAGCCATCACCAAAGATAGTAACGGGCAAATTGTTACGCATTTGATGCTTAAATTTTGCCACAACGGCCGCATAGGCGCCGTTAGGGTTTTGTCTATCCCCAAAAACATTAAAGTAGCGCAAGCAGATGGTCTTCATGCCAAAATTGCGAGCATATTGTTGGCATAGAATTTCGTCCATTAACTTGGATGCACCATAAGGTGATTCTGGTTTTGTAGCAGCATCTTCTGAACAGATCTCATGTCCTGAGCCATAGACGGCAGCAGATGACGAAAGCGCAAAGCGCTCAACGCCATTTTGGCGACAAGCTTCAAGCAGGTTCAAGGTGCCATTAACGTTGACGTCATAACAGCGACGAGGATTTTGTAATGAGTCAGGGACCGAGATAAAGGCAGCTAAGTGAAATACCACTGCTTTGCCGCGCGTGGCTTTTAGGCATGTTTCGAAATCGGTGATGCTACCAATTTCAAGGGTGACAACCTCGCGCACACGCTCTAGGTTATCGAGGGAACCACTTGAAAGATCATCAAGTACCGTGACAATTGCGCCAAGCTCGACTAATTTTTCTACGACATGAGAGCCAATAAAGCCAGCACCGCCGGTGACAAGTACCGGTAAATCTTTGAAGAATTTTTTTAGCATACTTTCTCTTTGCATACGCGAGACTCCATAACAGTTGATAGTAACAAGACTCAATATAAGACCCAGATAAATTAGACCCCGATCCTTCGATATGGTTCGGTTATGCTTATGACATGCATCATTTATATTTGGGCCCCAAGCGAAACTTGGTTGAGCTTGGATAAAACCTTTATTCATGTACCGTCTCTCTTTCTTTAATTGGATGTTCGAGATATTCAACAAAGCTGGTGGTTGTTGCAGGAATAAAGAGTAGCTGTTCGGCAATTTTTTTCCCGTCGAGAACCGCCTCCTGCATGCTCGAATATTTCCATTCGCCGTAGCGACCGATCGAAAATATTTGATATTCATTAAGTTTTTTGTGCAATTTTGGCAGTTCTTTTTCTCGCCAAAAATCATAGATCACATAAGCATGAGGAATGTGGATAACGCGTTCTGTAAGTATCTCGCGCTCACTGATATTTAGTAATTTTTTTGTTGTAGCAAGAGAAGTTTTAAGCTGTTCATCAACAACTTTTCCGGACTTTTTGATGTGCGCAAATTCGCCATAGAGTGAGCTGCAGCCTTGCGGTGCCATTGCTGGTGCAAAATTGTGGGGGAAACCGATGCGATAGAACGGATATTTTTCCTCAGGAAAATAGATCCAATGTTTATCGCTTAAATTTTCTCGTGCAACACCGAGGTTGAAGTTGACTACCGAGTTGCACAGCAATTTGTCTGCTGCTTTGTGCATAGAGGTAGAAGAAGGCTCCTTGATGAGGCCGAGTAACCTATCCAGTGGCATAGTCGTAATAAGATGGTCATAGGCTTCGGCGTGACCATTAGTGAAATGCACTATTTTTTCTGCAACATCTATAGAGTCAACGCAAAAGTTAGTGTAGACAGGATTGAGCAGTTGATCTGCCAGTGTTGCCACCCAGGTGATAATGCCGCCTTGTTTTGGATATAAAAATTGAGAATTGTAACCAATCTGTTGATCTGCAATGTTACCAATCACACCATCAATAATCTGTTCAAGTGACGTTGAAGGTACAAAGCGTCCGGTCCAACTGGCAGTTATTTTGCGCACATCATAGGCAAAGATTTTTTTTTGGTAGGTAAAGAAAAAGTGTTTGCCAAATCCAGCACCAAAATTTTGCAGTACCCATTGATAAAATGTTTTTGGTGCGGCTGAACTTTTTGGGCGTGTGATGAAACCTTCAATGCACTCAGCAATAGTTTGGGTTGGGAGTCCATGCAAGTTTATTTGATAGGGGAATGGCGTGAAGGTATGTTGGGAGTAGACAAAGGAGCGGCGTTGAATTGCATGCATATTTTCAAGACCCACGACGTCTTCGATGAGTGAGCGAAAGTAGGGATCACTCGTATGCAGCAAATGTCCGGTGAAGTCAAAAGTAAAACCGTCTTGTTCTACCGAGCGGCACAGTCCACCAATGTTCGATTCTTTTTCAAATACTTTGTAATCGTAAAATCCTTTTTGTTCCAAATGATAGGCAGTCGATATGCCAGTAAGTCCTGCACCAATTACTACTATTTTTGCCATATTTCTCCTTTATCAAGCATGGATGTCTCACATGCTTGATTTTCTGCTCAGAAGTATTTTATTTAATCGAGGTGTCTGTACTAGCTGATGTTTACACCACGATGTCATCCTGAACTTGTTTCAGGATCCACTCAATAATTATTAGCTTGCAAAATATATACTTCTTGTTGCTAAATAATCGCATTTTTATCGTTAGTTTTCTTACATTCTATGATCGTGCATGGATCCTGAAACAAGTTCAGGATGACATCACGGAGAATGTTGAGCGCAATTAGGAGAGCAACGTGATATATGGATTGCCGTGTAAGTTATAAAATGATTACTCAAAAAAGTCTAGGCGGGAATTTGTTCAGGCATGCACATGCGGTGAATTTTTTACCGGGCATTGAGCATGATATACCGATTGTGTGCCCCATGTTAACGCGAGTGGATTGTTGTGCGCATACGTTCTAAACATAGGCGGCAAGCAAACCGATCGTAGCATGAAGCTGCCTGTTTTTAGAATTGGTTCCACCTCATCGGGAACCGTTAATACAACAAAAAAGGTGGTATGCGGGTCAATGGTGTACGGTTTATTGAAATTAAACCGCATCATCTGTTGTGATTTATTCCAATTACTATCACAAATTACGTACGATTCTATCGGTAAAAACGTTTCATCCACATCGGTCATGTATAAGGTGCCCAGCAAATAATCAATCGATCCGCCAGTCCAATCAAGAAGAAGATTGTCCAATTTAATAAATTCTTTGTCTTTATATTTGAAGGTAATTTTACCTACCACCAGCCACTTACCACCAAAAAGTTCTCTGGCTTCAGGTTGTTGGTCGAGCTCATACCAGAGAGGTTCAATCGAAACTTGATACGGTAGTAATGGCTCTGCGATATCAGCAGATAATGAGTTAATGCAAAGAATGCTAAACAGAGCAAAATTTTTGGTATGAAGGTTTTTCATCTTCGTCCCCTTTTTACCTACTCTAACAAAGTGATACGTCATGAATGAATGGTTTAGTGATGGAAATTACTCAGTATCTGTTTTTGCAGTTTTAATGTCGACATCAATAAATCTTTTTTCATGTAGTGCCGCATATAACAATTTCTCAAGACTGGGACGGTTTTTCCATACGATAACTTGATGATCATGGGAACCCGAAATTAAATGCTCGTCATCGCTGAAGGTAAGTGAGGTTATTGCTTGCTTGTGCCCATAGAGCTGCATGATCTGCTTTTTGTCAGTGCGAACTAGATGAATGATATTATCTTTGCAGCCTATTGCAATGATAGTGCCATTCGGAGAAAATGTTAAAGCATTGATTCTTGCACTCAACTGCTGTGAGAAAATTGTTTTATTGTTTACATCTTGCAGATGAAACGTTTTATCATCCAATGCAACGCCGAGCATGGTTTCTTTGTTATTAATCGCTACAGCAACAATTCTTGCTTGATTTTTATGAACACGTAATGTTTTTGATGTCGTGTCATAGATACATAATTCGCTTTGATCTGCGAGTCTCTTGGTATAAACCAGGTACTTTTGTTCTGGTCCTTTACAGGTCAAACTAATAGGTAATGGTGGATCAAAGTCAGTATCTTGTACCGAACAAACATCAAACCCGCGTGGGTACATTATTTTTGAACAGCAGGTTTTTTGTATTTTACCCCAACTGGTTTTTTTACTTGTTGCTTTTTGTAATGTGGCTATAAGTTTCTCATTCTCAGTAAGGTCTTTATCTTCTGAAACGGGAAATTTAATGAGATTAAACTTAGTGGTATTCTCTTCAGTAGTAAGTACGTAGCATGATGTACCAAGTATACTTGCAGACTCATGATTGGGCGTAATTGAGGTAATAGTACAGAGCTTGAAGTTAGCATGAATTTCTCCAATTTTTTCGCCATATCGTACATCATAAATTGTGAGCGGCATATTTGTGCCACCCATAAATAGCAAGTTGTTGTGACTAGCTAATGCCAGCACACTGTCAGCCTGCTTAAGTTGCCATGTTTTATAAAAGGAAGAAGTATCCATTGATATAAGATAAAAACAAGGGCCGCAGAAGAAAAAAAAGGAAATGATAGTAGTGCGATGCAACATGTACCAGCCTTTTTTAATCTAGTTTTACCAAGTACCGTTTTATAATAGGTATCATATTTCTAAAAATTAACCAATTAGGTACCAAATCTAAATGCTCGGTTAGGTTGCTGATATGATTGGTATTTCAACGTAAAGCGTAAAGAGTAACCATCGCCTTTAAAGTACGCAGGCACTGGCGGGAATGAACTGCTTGCTTCCCTAATGACATCTCCAACAATGGCATCCAAAGCAGGAACGCCCGATGGTTGTAACAAATTGAGTACGCGTATACTGCCATCGCGGTTTAACAACATAAACCAGCTGCTTGAGGCATCAGTTTGTGGAATGCTTTGATAGCGATAATTTTGCATGTCAGATGCTTTTTGAATCCACCAGAAAATCTTCTGTACATATCGTTCATGCTTGAGTTGTTCATCGGTTGGCATGCCTTGTTGAGCACCGAGCACTTCCACCATGCCGCTTCCTTGTTCTTGATGGGCATATTCTAAGAATCGTTGCGACAGTTGAGCAAGAGAAAATCCCGTGGTATTTGCAGGCAAAGGTGGCCGTTTGACTACTTTAGGTTTTTGAATTTTTTGTTTGATAGTTTTTTGTGCCACGGTTTTTTGTAGTGCTTTCTCGTCTTGCAATGCTGTAGCTGGCTGTTGTTGCAATGTCTCTTGCATGTTCACGGGAGATTCTTCGCGAGCTTCAGGTTTGTGCTGAGCAATTTCAGGTTCTTGGATTTCTTCTTGTAGGTTTTTTTGTGCCTGTTGTTCTTCTGGTTCTGAGGTTGCTTCAAGCATATTTTTTTGTTCATCCTGCGCAGAAGGTTCTGCAACTTGTTCAGCAGCAGCTTGGGAAATTTCTTCTGTTGATGAAGCAGGTGGTTGCGCTTGTTCTTCTTGATCTTGGAAAAGTACTGGTGCGCTAACGCTTGAAGAAGGCGCTTTGTGAGCAGCCCAATTTTGCTGTTCATCATTGGGTTGATTTTGTTGTTGGTTTTGCTGTTGTGCCTGAGCTTGCTGCAATTTTTGTTGTTGTGTGAGAGTTTCTTGATTATGGCGCAGGAACATTTGATGTGCTGATTCGGTGTTCAGAATGATAAACATCATAAAAATGCCATGAAGCAATAATGACAGGATTATGATAAGGGCTAAAACTCGGTGATTTGCATGTGAGGGAGGAGTATGATTCATAACACCTTTCTTTTTCATAATTCTACTCTTTATAAGATTTCATTTCCATAATTCCTTCTTTTTGTCGTTAGGGAGTCTTGTCACCTCCTAACAACGGACTTATTTTCCCGATTTCTTGCTTTAATTTTTTCCTTAAGGGTCTTGCTCCAGCCTTCGCTTATCCAGGTCTTCCGACTTGGCAAGCTTCGGCGGACAGGCACCCTTTAAGGAATTTGTTAAATTTATGGATCCTGAAACGAGTTCAGGATGACATCGGGGGTGCTAGCATGCCATGACACCGACAAGCGCGAATGAACAAATAAATAAAATCTTGAATAGCCGGTTGAGCTCGCAGGTGCCATGCGAACACCATGCACCTACTCGCCAGTGAGTCGCGTACCAATTCCCTTGATTTAAATCTCGCCGGTACCATGTTGATGAAGGTTGGTGCAGAGCATGGGCAACCCGCAGTCGTGCTGCGAAGCTGCTAAGACGAGTGGTCACCGTTCGAGCGAAATGAGCCGGTCCAGGGCTGCAAGCCTTGGTGTCGATTGTTAAGGGCGACAAGGCCCTTAACGAAAAAAGATAAAGATTTGAATTAAAGTTATTCATAGTTAAAATAAATTATTATGTATAAAAATATTCTCCCTCATTCCTTCTATTGCCGCGACACAATAACTGTCGCCCGCGAGCTTCTTGGCAAAATCATTGTCCGTGAGTGGCATCCGTCTTCGCCATGGGCTACGCCGGGACTTCGAGGTACTATTTTGGCTGGCATGATTGTGGAAACTGAAGCTTATGGCTATCAAGATGATCCGGCTAGCCATACGTACAAAGGCAAATCCGTCCGCAATGCAGCCATGTTTGGCCCGGTTGGCCATGCCTATATCTATTTTATTTATGGAAATCATTACTGTTTTGATGTGGTTGCACGACCGAACGATGTGATTGCTGGTGGAGTTCTCGTGCGGGCAATTGAGCCGGTGCAAGGAATAGAAATTATGCACCAACTGCGTGGAGTAAAAAATATGCAGCACCTAGGCAATGGGCCCGGGAAATTGGCACAAGCAATGGCGATCAGCAAAGAGCATGATCATCATAATCTTATGCAACAAGGATCTTTGTATTTGACAGAAGGAAAAGTTGTTAATGATGATGAAATTGTAGCGACACCGCGCATTGGCATTAGTAAAGCGACCGATAAATTATGGCGATTTTGCGTACGAGGTAATGAACATGTATCAAAATGGTTTTGAAAAGCGAGTATCATATCTCAACGTTAAGTAACGTCCCGGTTGTAATTTGGGCTGCTCATTTTCATTTGCTTGTAACTTTTTTAGTGTTGATGTTAACTGTTCAGCTTTAACCTGCAAGTATTCAGGTTCAGTACTAATTTTTGGTTTGGACCATTTCTCATTATATATGAATAACGTTCCTTCATTATTTGATGCGACGACTGAAGAAGCATTTGCACCGGAATATCCATGAGGGACGCTATACGGAATGTACACATCCACTTCTTTTTTACTGTTGACAGGAATGGCGCAGGCAGAAATTCCTTTAGATCCCTTAATGTTGTATTTTATAAAATATTTTTCGGGTCCAACTTCCTTACTTAGTTTCTTAAATAGCTCCCCAGCGTAGTGATGCAAATATACAGCTGGATTTATACCTGTTAATAACAAGGAAAAATAAAAATCTGTAAAGCAGCTGCTAGTGATGTTAGGTATAGCCCATCTGAGAGCTACATATCCTGCAAGGAGACTCTCGAAATTAAAGTCATTGCAATGGGGTCTGAAATCACTACTTAAAGGCAATCCTGATATTGTCTTTGCACAACTTGTAATAGGATTTAGTAGAGAATACAGAGCTTTTGGCGGAAACAATTTTATTTTTTCTGAGGTAGTTGCAACGGGGATAATCGAATAATCCGAGACTCCAGCTATAGGTGTCAAATTATTAGGTTTTTCACAATCGATAAGAGAAAATGGAATACCACCTTGCAAAATTAACTTACTTTGCAATAAATTTTTAAATTTGTTTGCTCTTTCACAAGAAACAGTACCATCATTTCTTGCACCTAAAATATCTATCTCAACGCATAATTTTTTTAAATCTTTTGGCATATTCTTTCTATCAACAAGCTCAGCGATTTTGGTTGTTACTTGATCAGCAAAATCTTCAAATTGAGCGTCACTACTGATAATTTTTCCTGCATTATCCTTTTTCACGATCTGCTTGGTTCGCAAGATATTAGGTAGGACTAATGGTGTGACGGAATCAAGATCTTTGTTACCGTTACCTACGAAACTCATGATTATGTTGTTGACCTCAGGAGGTAAAGCTTGAAATTTATTATTAAAAGTTCGCTCTTTTTTTATTTCTTCAGGAATATATAGTTCTTTATAGAACTCTTTGCGCTTCTTTTCACTGTTTATGCGCATGGCATTCATGCCCAACAGATTGGCGCACTGCAGGCTTAGGAAAAAAACATATAAAATTGTAGTTCTTAGCATTGTCATAAAAAATAACCCCATTTTCCCTGTAACTCATTAGTTTCACTATACATTATAGCATAATTGAAATATTTTGAAAGTGGCTAATTGAATTTTAAGTTGGATGAGAAATGGGTAGAAATTGGCTGAAAGAGCCTAATTTGACGGTATATCGGTTTTTTTAGAAAGCCACGCTTTTTTTGCATCTTTCACAAGCCGCCATGTCTCATGCAGAGCATGTTCTTTGCCCGGATTGCGCAAAAATTTTAGAATCTCATCAAAAAAGCCGGAACTTACCGGGAATTTAACCTGTTCTGTGGTCAGCCACAACAACAAGAGTTGTTTTTGCATAACGGGATGTTGTTGCAACAATGCATGATAATCAAGTTGTACAACTCCATTTTGTTGCGCAGTGATGTTGCTGAAGATTTCTCGCGCAAGCGAATCAAGATATTCTTGTGTTTCCTGTAATTGCTTGAGTGTTTTTGCAAAATTTGTGTCAAAACGCTCATCGCACGCGCGCAATGCAGGAATGACGGTTAAGCGAATTCTGTTGCGCAAGAATTCATGTGATTCATTAGAAGGGTCGATGAGATATGGAATGTTGTGTTTTTCAAGATACTCAAGAATTTCTTGTTTAGAAATTTCGAGCAGTGGTCGAATAAAAAGTCCGTGGCGCGGTTTCATGCCCGTGAGTCCTGTCAGTGATGCGCCACGCAGCAGTCGGATAAAAAAAGTTTCTTGTTGATCATCACGATGATGTGCAAGAGCAATAGCTGATGCGCTATGTTCTTGAGCAATTTTGGTGAGAAAGTTGCGTCGCGCGCTACGACCAATTTCTTCTTTAGAACCACTTACATTTTGCGAAGCAAAATTTTTAAGAACACCACTTACAAATTGAACTCCATAGCGTTCGGCAAGTTGCTCACAAAATACGACATCGCTTGCGGAATTTGCACGCCATTGATGGTCTAAATGTGCTGCGATTATCGCAGAAATTTTTCCTTCATCTCGTAACGTGCAGAGCACATGGAGAAGAAAGACAGAATCTGGTCCGCCGGAAAGGCCAAGAACAATGCTTGACCCTGGCGAAATTAAATCATGATGAATAATAAATTCTTTAATACGTTCAATCATGTTTGCGTTGATAATTAAGTCGTTTCGTTTTTCTTGTTGGCTCATCAAGTTTTTTTTGCATGGCTTGTATGAAAGGATTTTCATTATTTGGTTTACGTGCTTTTTTCTGAGTTGAAGATGTATACAAATCCGGCTGCTTGATAGCCTGCGTTAGGTTATTAATGAATTTCTTTTTTTTCAAGGGATTAGTGTCGGCGATGGAAGCTTTTGATGGTTCATTAATAACATTAACTGTTGATGTCGTATAATTGATGACTTTTGCTTCATTGAGTAGGTAGGTGCACGATGAAAGAAGAACTGTAGATAAATAAGAATTCTCTGTCTTAGTTTTTCTGGCAACTCTGCGCGATTCTCTTGCAAAATAGGTTCTCGCGCCAGATGCATTGGCAACTGATGTTGTGCTAAAGCTATTGTAGGATTGTCGTAATGTTAGCAAGCATGAGGAGTTAATTAAAGCAAGAATAAAAACCGCTTGTTTTACAAATTTCATCTGATGTCCTTTTTATAAATGATGGGCATATGCTTACATAACATATGCCCACGAAAATATTGTTATTGTTGCCTAAAATTTAAAATAAATCAGTTATACGTCAAGATTTTTTACAAAATGTCCATAATCTTCAATAAAATCTTTGCGTCCGGAAACATCATCACCCATTAACGTGGTAAACCACGAGTCGGCTTGTAATGCATCTTCGATGGTGACTTTAAGCAGGCTGCGGGTTTTGTCATCCATAGAAGTTTCTGCAAGTTGCTCTGGATTCATTTCACCAAGACCTTTGTAACGCTGCACATGCATGTATGGCTTGCTGATATCACTGATGGCGCGCATCAGCTGTAGGCTGGTGCTGCCCAAGATTAAACGCTCTTTACCGGTAATTTTGAGTGCCCAAGGACTTTCAAGTTGTTTAAGGTTTTGCAAGTTTGCCAGCACATTGAGCGTTTCTTGTGAGCTGAAGAATGAAAGATCAATACTCCAGTCTTTATTGAGCAAACTAAATCTGATGATCGGCTCTTTGTGCACCAATGCCATGCTGCGCTCTTCTTCTTCAAGCGCATGTGCTGGAGCTTCTATGCTCACTGCATAGTTGGTGAATTTCTTTTGCAAGTTTTCAAGAAGCGGGGCCGTTCCTTGGGTTGGCTTCCATGGATGTTCAAGAAGTACCGTGAGTAAGCGATGTCCGTGAAATATTGAAATTCGGTAATGAGTGCACAATACATTGAGCATGTCATCATAGGTTGCTAAGGTGTTGAGGATATTTTGCCAGGTGCTTTGCTCAATTTCTTTTTCATCGATGAGCAGTGTTGTTTGTTCTTTTGCCCAATCAAAGAGAAAGCCTTTAAATGCTTTGTCGTCTTTGAGATATTGTTCTTTCTTGCCAATTTTTGCTTTGTATAGTGGTGGCTGAGCGATGTACAGGTAGCCTTGTTCGATAAGTGGTTGCATGTAGCGGAAAAAGAACGTCAGGAGCAAGGTGCGAATGTGAGCACCGTCAACATCAGCGTCGGTCATCAGAATAATTTTGTGGTAACGAGCTTTGGTGACATCAAATTCCATGGTGCCGATGCCACAGCCAATTGCTGCGATAAGTGCTTTAATTTCTTCGTTGCCTAAAATTTTATCAAGACGTGCTTTTTCAACATTCAAGATTTTACCACGCAAAGGTAAAATAGCCTGGTTGTTGCGGTCTCTGCCTTGTTTTGCTGAACCACCTGCAGAGTCACCCTCAACGATGAATAGTTCAGTGTCTACCGGATTTTCATTACTGCAGTCGGCTAATTTGCCCGGCAAGATTGCCGATTCTAATGCCGTTTTTCGGCGGGTTAAATCGCGTGCTTTCTTTGCTGCTTCGCGTGCACGTTTAGCAATTTCTGCTTTTTGTAAGATTTTTTTGGCAATCGCCGGATGCTCTTCAAAGAAAGTGTCGAGGAATGCGAAGGTCCATGAATCAACAATGCCTTTTACTTCGCTGTTGCCTAATTTACCTTTGGTTTGTCCTTCAAATTGTGGTTCGGGTACCTTGATGTTGATGACGGCAACAAGGCCTTCGCGCACGTCTTCACTGGAAAAGTTTTCCTCGTTGTCCTTGAACATTTTAAGTTCGGCAGCTTTCTTGTTGGACACTTTGGTGAGTGCGGAACGGAATCCAGCCACATGGGTGCCGCCGTCGATGGTGTTAATATTGTTCACGAAGGAGAAAAGTTGTTCGCCGTAGCCTTCATTATATTGCATGGCAACTTCTACAATATATTTATCATCACTTTGATC
>JABDCY010000027.1 GCA_013287855.1 Candidatus Babelota bacterium
TGGGAAAAGGAATTTGGCATACAATCCCACCGATCAAATGGTGGCCAACGCTTTTATGACGACCGTGATGCGAGAAGATTCTTTAGGATAAAAGAACTTTTGTATGATCAAGGCTTTACTATCGCGGGCGCAAAAAAGCAGATAGCTATGGAAAAAAGTGCCCATCATACCATCATTGCATCACAAAAAACCGAACTTGAACCCGCAGAACTGAATAAAACAACAATTAATGCCACCGCACAGTCACTTGAAGAACAAATAGTTCTCTTACAAAAAAAATTAATGAAATTACGAGAACTTCTATAACAGGAACTAAACGTTGTACAACAAGAAAGCACACGTCCATTTTGTCGGTATTGGCGGCATAGGTATGAGTGGTATAGCTAAAGTGCTCAAAGCTCAGGGCTATACCATCTCTGGCTGTGATACCGATATTCATCAGCAAAGTATTTTAGATCTTCTTGAGGTGGACTGTCTTATTTATCAGGGCAATAACACCCCACAGTGCCATGACAACTCGATAGATATTCTTGTGTACACCTCCATGGTTCAGCAAGATCACCCAGAGATTATAGCAGCGCAGGCGCGTGGCATCCCAACCATACCTCGCGCACTCATGCTTGCTGAACTCATGCGCACAAAATATAGCATTGCTATTTCGGGCGCTCATGGAAAAACAACTACAACATCGCTCATTTCCCACATTCTGATCGAAGCTCAACGGGATCCGACCGTCATTATTGGGGGTCACCTTAAAAATATTTCAGCAAATGCTCGATTAGGCGATGGTGATTTTTTGGTAGCCGAAGCCGATGAAAGTGACCGATCTTTAGTAAAATTAGATGCCACACTTGCTGTTGTGACCAACATCGATCTTGAACATCTTGAAACCTACAAAGATCTTGATGATATCAAAAGCACGTTCAGACAATTTCTAGAAAATCTTCCATTCTACGGCAAAGCCTTTTTGTGCGTGGATGATAAAGAAGTGCGATCATTGCTACCAATGCCTCATATAAAAATTATTAAATATGGGCTTGATCCAGCAATCGCTGACTTTTGGGCTGAGGACGTCCAGTTAAATCCTGATCATTCCACCTTCACGGTATGGAAAAAAGGAATGACGCAACCATTAGGTACTATTTATGCAACCATGCCCGGCAGACACAATGTGCTTAACACTTTGGCGGCGATCGCTGTAGCCCTTGATGTTGAAATTCCTTTTGAAGTAATTGCCCAGGCATTAAAAAATTTTGGCGGCATTGCGCGGAGATTTTCTTATCACGGCACCTTTAAAGGCGCTGAAGTGTTTGACGACTATGGTCATCATCCGCAAGAAATTATGAATACTTTGAAGGTTGCACATCGAAGAACTAAAAAAGGACTTACGGTAGTTTTTCAGCCACACCGGTATATTCGCACTCACAAACTGTGGCAACAATTCATAGAGACATTCCTAGAAAGCCCCATAGACAATCTTTTAATTACCGACATACATCCGGCTGGGGAAAAACCGATCGAGGGTGTCACAAGCGAAAATTTTGTGCGTGCATTGAAAAAATATAATCCGCGCTTTAATGTCGAATATCTTCCGCTAGAATCTGACTTTAAAAATATCCAAGCAATTCTAGAACAGAATGTTGCTCAAGATGACCTTGTCCTACTCCTGGGAGCAGGAAAAATAAATCAATTGGCAAAATATCTCATTAAATAATCATTAACTTTAATTTTTTTAGAAAGTTATGCTGAAAATTGAGCATAATTCTAAAAATTATTGCCTTTCACTTTTACTTTTCTGTAAACTTAAACTATAAAATAACGTTATTTTTAATAAAGGAAGTTGTTATGAAAAAATTACTGATTTTTATTCTACTATTTTTCTCATTAGCACCACAAAGTATTAAAACTGATGGCGAAGCTTTCCAAGGTCTTCTTGGTGGTGCGGCAACAGGAGCGCTCATCGGAGGCTTAGCAGGTGGCGGACGCGGCGCTGGCATTGGCGCTGGTGTAGGCGCAGCAGTTGGTCTTACAGCAGGCGCAGCTGCTGAACGCGACAATAGCCGTCGCTATTATTACTATGAAGATGAACCTTCAGCTCCACGAAGAGTATATCGTGAAGAACGCCAACCGCGACGCACAAGACGCACCGCACAAGAAACAAAGCGCAGTGCACCACGCAGCACACAAGAAACAGAAGAATACGAAGAACATGATCAAGAACAAGAATGAAGTTTGAGTTAACCACAAAAAGAGAGCTCCTTTTTTGGAAGCTCTCTTTTTTTTACGATTCTTGCTCTACAAGGTTGGAAAATAATCTTCTTCATTAATCAATGGTTTTGGCTCCATGACATAATATGCAAGTCCTCGAGAAACATCAATTCCTGCACCCAGCCTTTGATAAAAACCGACAGCCTCAAATAGTGAGGTTCCCACAATTTCTTCGGTGTTGTCAGGCATCGGCGTATGCTCTATTGCATACCGAATCAATGCAGTGCCAATCCCTTTGTGGCGCTCCTCCTTACTCACACACATCGAATAAACACCAACTGTTTTTTTACCGAGGTAGGTCAAAACGCTGCCAACCGATTTTTTATCTAATCGAGCCAAAAACCCGAACATAACATTCTTATCAATATTTGGTAGATAGCTGCGTTCATAAAATTTCTGTGTTGATTCTTGCGGTATTTCAGGAAATAGTTCTTTTTGAGAATCAACAAAATCCTGGAATTCGTCCTTGGTCACTTTTTCGATTGTGAATTTTTTCTGTGCCCATAATGTGTTGAGATCAGGATATTTTTTCTCAATTCTTTTTGTAAGTGCATCGATGAGTTTTCCTTTTTTTTGTGGCCCAGCAATATCACAGCTCATTTCTGGCGTAAGGCCACAAAACGTATGGCCTGTTTCTTTGAGTTTTTCGCGATCATCGCGTGCGTCTTCTGTGACCCACCAACCATAACCATCTCGTCCAAATTCTTGCTTCGCCATCCTTAACGTTTCTGTACTCACTTTGCCCCAAACAAAATTTTGATGATGGCTTCCTGTTCTTGAATTACCATAGGCAAATGGAATTCCACTATCAACCACTACTTTCCCACCTTTAACGGTGCTCAAAAGATCCAGCATATTTTGTGCGGTCGATGATTCCATGCAATGTGCTCTGCACCAACCGAATAACATCAACAGACCATAATAAAAGCGAAGATGCTTCATATATTTCCTTTAGCTTGACGTTTTTTACATATTTCGATTGCACCATAGCAAGTGAGTTTAAAAAAATAATAGATTTCTGCTTCAGTTCTTTTCAAAATGCTAGAAATACGCTTTTTTCTGTTATTTCCAGTAACAATCAAAAACACCGCAGACTAAAAAAGATACCAAAAATAGTTGTGATACTCAGAAATCCATTTCTTATCAACGAATCTATTGCAAATAGAATTCTAGAATTTTTAATATTGTAGTACAATTAAACACTATGAAATTTTGTATGCCACTAAAAAGGTCGAATATGAAGCATCGCATTATTTTTTTTCTGACAGTCGGGGGCATCATTTTTATTGGTCTTCATGCGGCTGATGTGATGTTGAAAAAAAATATCTCCAAGGGATCTGCCAAATCTAAGAATGGGTCGGGAGAATTGGTAAAAAAACAGCAAGAAATTTTGGCCTGCGAAAAAAAATATAAAGATATCAAGGTACGCCTTGAAACATTAACACAAGAAGAGAATGAGCTGAGAAACCGTCTGGCACAAGCACTTTATGAAAATAATTTGCTTACAAGCCACGTGCAAGATCTTGAACAACGTAATGAGGATTTAGCCAGAAGAGAACATAATTGCGCACAAGAACTTGAAAATGCTCAGCACATGCTTTTGTTGAGTAACAGCACCTATAAAACCAACAAGAAACAAATGAGCGAATTGGAGCAAACAATTACACAGTTAAAAAAACAATTACTACTGCTTGGTAATGAAAATGCTCTTTTAAAGAAAGAGCGAACATTGCCCAAAGCTAAACTTTTGGAGAACGCGCTTGAACAACAAACTGGAGCGCCAAATATAGAAAAATAGAATGTAAAAAACCGGGGGGAACCTATGAAAACAATACGTATTTTCATCGCCGTTCAAATTCTTGCAAGCTGCCTAAGTTATGCGCAGAACAATTCGTTTGGTGATTTTGCACGCCGCTATGGCGCCAGCAGCCGATTACTGCAACGACCATTGTATTTTAGAGAGTATGAATGTGCTGAAAATTGCAATAAGACGTGCACTAAAAAAATATGCTCAAAACCATGTAATACAAAGGCATGCGCCCGCATGCAATAACTCAAAAGCCTGCAAGAAGATTATTCTTGCAGGCTTTTTATTTTTGTGTCAGCTGAATATGAATCAGATTTTTTGTCTCGGAAGATTTCCACCATGAGTGACAAATCTGAGTCTGGATTGAGATTGCCGCCCACCGATTGGGTTTATTAAAAATACAAATCGTTGTATCACCCTCAAAAATAACCTCTTCTTGCCAACCCAAACGTTCCATTTCACGGTGATAGAATTGAACAATATCCGCTTTCGCCATGGATGTGATCAATCCAGGAAAAACATTCTCATCAGCAGGCTCTTCCTGCCAGGTTGCACCAAGTGGGATCGGGATATCAATTAACGACGCTTCAAAGTGCGCCATGGAAATTGGTGCCGACACGGGAACCTTTTTTTGAACATCGGCAGTAAGGGCTTCAATATGTTCTTGCCCATGAAATGCCTTAAAAAGCGCAACGTCAACCTTTTCAGGTTGACGTTCTTTGTTATCTTTTTTTGCTTGTTTTCCCGAGCATGCTGGCAACAGCAAGGCTACTAACAGTGCACAGGATTTTCTTGCGCTCATAGCTTCAAATTTATAATTGTGGCTGATTTCCGCTCGTTGGTGTTGTTTCTTTTTGCGTTTGTTGCTCTTTTTGTTCTTTGGTGAGAACCATTTCGGCAACGCGAGCAGCTCTACCAACACGGTCTCTGAGGTAAAACAATTTTGCGCGACGCACTTGGCCTTTGCGAACCAATTTAATTGATTCAATGAGCGGCGTATAGAAAGGGAAAATTCTTTCAACAGCAACTGAATTGGCACCAATTTTGCGTACGGTGAATGTACTGGAAGCTGCTTTGCGACGAATAGCAATAACATCACCTTCAAATACCTGTAAACGTTGCTTATCACCTTCTACGATACGTTGGGAAACTGCGATGGTATCACCTACAGAAAAGTTTAGAAATGTTACCTTTGGTATCCCGTATTCCCGCACTGTCTCGCGCGTAAAACCTTTAGCTTTCATGAAAAAATCCTTACACATTAAATTTTTTTATTCGGACTTATGGTTCGACTATGCTCACCACGAACGGAATAGATTAAATCTTCCAGTGCATGGGGAAAACAATAGTTAAAACGCCATATTTATACTATACGTTAAAATTGAGTTTCTGCCAATTTCATTGCATAAATTTTATATTATACCCTAACCAACGGTCAAAAATGACTGCCGCTGCTGATCTTACCGATAGATGATTAAAATCTGAAAAACCTTCTAATGGCACCAATAAATAATCGAGGGAATCAATAAGTTCTTTGGTTAATCCTTGTCCGGTACCGAGTACCAAAAGAACTGGGCGATGAAGTGCCCATATTTTTGCTTGATCATGATAGGTGATAATTCTTTGCTCAGCTAATCCACCCGCATCCAGAACTCGCGCCGAAGTACCAATAGTTATAGGGGCTACTCCCTCTTGTTCAGTAATAAACTTAATTACTTCCTCTAAAGAGCTTTTTAGCTGCACTGATTTGAGTGATTGATGGCGATGTGGGTTATAATCAATCCCAACTCCCTCAAGCCAAAATTCAAGCAGTCGTTGTACTATTTTTTGCTGATCATGAAGAGGTGTAACTAAGAAATAATTTTTAAGTCCGTAGGTCTTGGCCGAACGAGCAATGTCATGAATATCGAGTGAAGTTACTGAGGTTGTGCCTTCTTCCTGCGTTGCGCCACCTATGAGCACATGATCGTGCATTAAAACTATATAATGCGCAGGAATATGCTTTTTCACTAATTGTTCTTGCTCTTTGTTCATAGACACCGAGCGCGCCCAGTCAAATCGCTCATGCACCGTTTTTTCTGCAGCAGTATCGAGGCGCCAGCCACGCAGTTGCGCATGATTGCCAGAACGCACCACTGCAGGAACCTCTTTACCCTTCCAGATAACGGGAGCAGTATATTCGGGATAATCCAAAAATGGCCCGGTAAATGAATCTTCATGCACCGATTCTTGTCGTCCGACCACGCCAGGAATCTGGCGCAGCAAACCTTCAAGAAGCATCATAGCTGGAAGATCACCACCCATGAGCACAAAATCACCGATCGAAACTACGGCATCGGCATATTCTGCTTCTACCCGCGCATCCATGCCTTCATAGCGAGCAGCTATAAGCATGAGATGATTTTTCTGCTGGAGTTCTTGCGCAAATCGTTGGAGTTGGAACTGATTAAGCTGCTTGCCTTGAGGTGAAAAAAAAATTTTGAATGCTTTGCCGTGTTTTGCTTCTTGAGCTTCAACAGCCCGTTCCACTACCTCAGGCCGAATAAGCATGCCAGCACCATGACCAAATGTTGGGGCATCGATGTGTTCTTTAGGATCGCAAAACGATTTAAACGCGAGAGACGCGTAGGCTACGATGCCTTGTTCTTGGGCTCTGCGTATCAAACTCGTCTGCAAAAAAGAGGAATAGAGTTCGGGGAAAACCGAAAGGATGGAAATCTGCATTTATTGAGCAACTTCTACGACAACATCATATCCTTGTTGTTCACCAACAATGCCCACAATGGCGCGTAGGGCGCGTATGGTTGTGCCTTCCTTGCCGATAACCTTGCCAAGATCTATAGTCGCAACCCGAATCGCAATGATATGTTTTGATTCTTCTTGTCGCTGCGTGACAACAACAGCATCTTTTTCATCAACAAGTTGTTTAACAACATGCTCAACAAAATTTTTTAGCATCGTGCAACCTTAGCTTTTGAGCACGCCTTCTTCGCGATATAATTTATGCAATTTCTTAAAGGCATCCGTTTGTATCGCACCCTTAGAAATCCAATAATCAACGCGCTCGGTATGAAACTGCACCAATTTAGTATTGAGTCCATCAAACGTGCCTAGATTTTCCAAGAAAGCACCATCACGTGATTTACGTGAATCCATTGCTACGATTCTGTAGAAGGGGGTTTTAATTTTTCCAACACGAGCTAAACGAAGTTTAACTGCCATGAACGCATCCTTTGTAAAGATAATGATTATTTAAATAATTTATTAAAACGGCCAAACTTTTTAAAAAGTTTAACATATTGCTGACTTTCTTCAAATCGGGTAAGTAGGGTATTTACGTCGGTCACTGTAAAACCCGCCCCCTTGGCAATACGAATTTTTCGAGATCCATCTAAAAGCTGAGGGTTTTTGCGCTCTTTTGGGGTCATAGAGCTAATAATAGCCTTGAAGCGAACCAACTCTCGTTCCCCCTTTTCAAGCATCTGCGCAGAGATTGCTCCAGAATTCATGCCCGGCATATATTTTGCAATCTGGGACAATGAGCCAATTTTAGTGACCATTTCCATCTGATCGGCAAAATCCTGCAAGCTAAATCTTCCTTTTGCAATGGCCTCATAAGCCGCATCTTGCTCACTTTGTTTGATAGAATTCTGCGCCTTTTCAACCAGCGTCAAAATATCCCCCATCCCTAAGATGCGGTTTGCCATCCGATCAGGGTAAAATTGTTCAAGATCAGCAGGCTTTTCTCCAGAACCAACAAATAAAATTGGCTTTTTTAGTGCATACTTAAACGCAAAGGCGGCACCGCCGCGAGCGCCACTGTCCATTTTGGTTAGAATGGCACCATGGAACCCCACCGCCTGATCAAAGGCTTGGGCCACTGCCAATGATTCCTGACCCGTCATCGCATCAAGTACTAATATCTTGGATTTTGGCTTCAGGAAACTGTCAATTTCTCGCAGTTCTTGCAACATCGAGCTGTCGATGTGCAGCCGTCCTGCCGTATCCAAGAATAATAGCTCAAAATTTTCCTGTTTAAAATAGGCATAAATATCTCTCACAGCTTCTAAAGGCGAGGTCTTTGAGGATCGATAGAATGAACTGCCCACTGATTTTGCCAAGATCTCTAATTGATCGATAGCAGCTGGACGATAATAGTCCACCGAAGCCATGAGAATATTTCTTGATTTGCCCCGTGCTTTTGCTTGTTGAGCCACAAAATAGGCCAATTTAGAAATAGTGGTCGTTTTACCTGAGCCTTGCAAACCAAGAACCATAACTACTGAGGGAATTTGGAATGAAAATGGCACCGAACTTGCACCACCTAAAAATGATGTTAGTCGTTCATGGATAATTTTTATGAACTGCTCACCAGGCTTTACAGACTTTAACACTTTTTGGCCAACAACTTCTTTAGAAGTTTCTGCTATAAAAGTATCAACAACATGCAGAGGCACATCGGCTTCCAGTAGGGCTTGCCGAACTTTATCAAGGGTTTCTTGAATATTTTGTTCTGTTAAATGGCTTTTACCCGTAAGTCGAGAAAAGACCGAAGAAAATTTTTCTGATAAAAAATCAAACATAGAGTACGTACGTTTTAGTGATTAACAAAGAGTTAGGTTCTAATTTGGTTCTAATAGTGTAGCATCAAAATTAAGGGGCGCAATAAGCCCTTTAACATGAAAAATGACCGCGGATACATTAATTCCGCGGTCGATAAATCTTATGTGTTAAGTACTAATTTTGATGCACAAGAGCGTGCAGGCCAGCCACAGTAAGTATTGAACTTAAACCGGTTAAGCCTACTTTAAAGAGGCCTTCGCTTGGCGTATGAGCTGGTTTGCCTGAACCAAGAACGCTTAAACCTAATGCGACACTTGCCCCTGATCCAATTACTTTCATAAGGCCAGTATATTCGATGCCACACTTTTGAATAATGTGCTCCAAACCTTCGCTTGCCAGCATATAGATGCCACCTACCGCTGCGCCTTTGGCGAGAGGAGTAAGCACATTCTTGTACAAAGATTTTGCGCTGCGAACAAGTGCGCCATCTCTTTGTACGCCTTCATCTTGTGGAGCTGCTGGAGCATATACTCTAATTTTTATATGATGCGCGTCATTGGCTAGCGCCATTGAGCCCATACAAATCATCACGGCTGTTACCAATAAGCCTTGTTTTGCAACATGTATCATGAGATCCTCCATTAAATAGATTAGATGAACATTTTGCTGACATATCATAGTGAATTATAACAGACGATGCTATTCATGCAAAAGCCCTTGGCTCACCATATTTTCTACCTGAATTGTTACGGAATCTTAATTTCAAGGCCCTAATAAACTTTAAAAAATGAAAAGACCGCGGAATGTATCCGCGGTCAATCAAAATTCATTACCATTAACTTGATTGCATAAGCATTTTTAACAGATTATGCGCTTCTTTTAGCTCTGTTGCATAAGCTTTTGAGTGCCCCAACTTGCAAGAATTGCGCTAACACCGGTAAGACCTAATCTGAATAAATTTTGATTTGTTGTATCTGCTTTTTTGTTGCTAGATATGCTAAAACCTAATGAAAGACTCGCAATCGTTGTTATCCATTTAAAAAAGCCTTCATAGTCCATTCCTGACTTCTTGATAAGGTGACTTAATCCTTGGTAACTAGAGCCCATGATTGTACCCTGAAGAACAGGAGATATTGCATTATGATAAATATATTTGGCACCGCCAATAATCATGCCATCATTACTTCCTTTATTCCTTTCTTCTTCATGGTATCGTGATTTAGCTTTGCCATCAGCACATAACGCAGCAACACCTGCTAACCCTATGAGTCCCATTAGCCCCATAAATGCCTGCTCATTGTCAGAGATCGTATAAGACTTAGGACATATTAAAAATGCTATAAGTACTATTAAAATAGCCCTTGTGAAACGTATCATGAAATCCTCCATAATTAGATTTAAACCGATAATCTGGTTATATTATTGGCAGTATACTACGAGCCCATTATAAGCGCAAAAGCCCCCTTGACCAAAGCTGATTTTCTATTAGAATTATTAGTAAGGATTCATGCTGATAATTAACGTGAGATTGATGAGAAGCTAAATTAATGAAAAACTAATATACTTAACCCACTATTTCCAGGTCTCATAAAGTGTTATACAATGGATCCTGAAACAAGTTCAGGATGACAAACGTCGATTATGAATGCTTATTTACACTATATTTATGATCTGACATTTTTAATTTAGAGATAAACCATATGCCCAAAAAAGAATTTTACTCAACCCAGGAATCATCTTCTATTTTAGCGCTTGGAATTCATGCGCCGTACAATCGCACCAAGCACATCGAAAGTTATTTTGAGGAATTCCAAAACCTTATTAAAAGTAACGGAATTAAACCAACTGCAACACATTACCTCAAATTACGTGATATTGATCCTAGGTATTTTGTGACGCAAGGGAAATTAGATGAGTTACAAGAAATTTGTGACAAAAATAACATCGAAGAAATTGTTATTTCAGAACCATTAACTCCCCAACAAGAACGAAACTTATCAGAATTGTTGCACTGCAAAGTGTTTGACCGCACTCATTTAATTCTAGAAATTTTTGAAAAAAATGCGCATTCAGCTGAAGGCAAAGCACAAGTTGCTATCGCTATGCTCAAGCATCAAAAAACTCGTTTGGCTGGTAAGGGAGTACACCTTGCACAACAAGCAGGAAAAATTGGTAACAAGGGTCCCGGTGAAACACAAAAAGAAAAACAAGCGCGGCTTATTGAAACCACCATGCATCGCATGCGCAAACAACTTGAACAATTGCAAAAAGTCAGAGCAACACAACGCAAGTCGCGACTTGATAGCCGCATTCCTCACCTATGTCTTATCGGTTATACAAACGCCGGCAAATCAACCATCATGAATGCTCTTACCAAAAGCAATGTGCTTGCTGAAGATCGACTCTTTGCAACGCTCGATACCACAACTCGTGCCTTATTTATCAATGGCACCAAAATCGGCGTTCTTTCTGATACTGTTGGGTTTATTCAAAATTTACCCCACCATCTTATTGAGGCATTCAAATCTACCCTCTCTGAACTGCAATTTGCCGATTTATTAATTCAAGTCATCGATATTTCAGATCCAAATTGGGAATCGCATATCAAAATTGTGCAGAGTATTTTGCAGGATCTGGAAGTCAACAAAGAAATGATCTACGTGTTTAATAAGATAGATAAAGTTGAACATCCTGATGACGCTGCAATTAAGGCTGAGCCATATCAACCGCATGTTATTGTCAATGCACAAACGCAAGAGGGCGTAACGCCACTCATTAATTTCATAGCAGGATGGTATAAAGAACATTACGCAGCACCTCCACTTACACCTGCAAAAATTACGCAAGAATAATCATTTTTGTAAAGCTCATATTTGGGGCTAGTTGTGCTTCATAATTTTTTGCGTTATAACGATAAAGCAAAACTATCTGCTATAAAAATAAAAGGAGTTTTTTATGAAGCACATGAATACCATCAGTCTGCTCATACTATTATCGTCGACTTGGTTCTTGCAAGCTATGAATTCCGACACTCCCGCATCCGCATCCACATGGATTCAATCCTTCAAACAAGCCTTAACAATTACAACCGAATCATCTAGTAAAGAACACAATTTTGGCATAAGTCCAGTTGCTGTCTATGACACACTTCCTTGGGATGAAGATTGTAATCCCGATAACATTCCACCCGTTGGCACTCCAACAACACCTCAAGAAGTATCAAAACATTACTTTGATGAGGAAATGCAGCAGGAACCAACCTTGCATCAATTGTGCCAATCACCTCAAGAAAGCCGATAGCTTACACACTTAAAAATTTGTTAAAAAGGAAGCACGTATAATTTCTTATACGTGCTTCCTTCTGCTTTACAGGTTTGCCATTTTGTAGTATCAACAAAGCCAACACACCGCACCTCATCACCAAAAAGGAACTGTAATGAAAAAACCATCACTTTTTATTCTTTGTGCACTAGCTATGTGCACAAATACGTTTTATGCAGATACAACATCAACGCGCGCGCAATTAAGCAATGAGTATCTCACCATGGCCAATCGAGAAATGAATGCCGGAAATTTAGATAAAGCCCTTGATTATTACCGCAATGCTATGCGCATATTTCCTTCCATGGTTGCGACATTTCAAATGGCTGCGATTTTGCAAACGCAAAATAAATTAATGGAAGCCATCGATGCGTACAAAATGGCCTATGAAATTGATCCCACCTGCGCACAAGCTCATTATAATTGTGGCGTTTGCTATGCAGATCTTCATGACATACCTTCTGCAATTAATCACCTACGTAAAGCATTGGAAATAAATCCTGCTTATGAGCGAGCCTATGAACAGCTAGGCACTATATATCAGCAACAAAATCAGCATGAGCAAGCTACGGAAATGTTCTCAAAACTATTGGAACTTAAGCCAAACTCCTGGCAAGCAATGCGACAATGTGCCAAATCACTCGTTTCCCTTGACCGACTTGCAGAGGGAGCCGCCCTTTTCGAGCGTTCGCTAAAATTGGACCCGCAACACGCCCCCACCCAATTCGATTATGCTAATGCATTAAACATATTAAATCGCATCGATGAATCGTGCGCACTCTATAAATCATTAGCAGAGCGTTATCCGCACAGCACCGAAATTGGTTACAACTATGCATACACGCTCAAAAAAGCAAATCGCGTGCAAGAGGCGATTCCTGTCTATCAACAAGTGCTACAACAAAAACCTGATTGGGCACATGCCCATTTTAGTCTCGCGCTTGCTTATCTTACCAATGGTGATTTTCAAAATGGATGGCAAGAATATGAATGGCGCTGGGCAGCATTTGACGAGCAACCAAAACAATTTTCACAACCAGTATGGGATGGATCAGATCTGCACGGTAAACGTATTTTTGTCTATGCTGAGCAAGGATTTGGTGATACCTTCCAATTCATTCGCTATTTACCTCTGCTTAAAAAAATGGGCGCAACGGTTATTTTTGAAACACAAAATGCACTCAAAGATTTGCTGAAACTGTGTCCCTACATCGACATACTTGTTGAACAAGGCCAGCGAGAAATTCCTTATTTTGATACGCATATTGCGTTGATGAGTTTGCCATTTGTTTTCAAGACTGATCTTAATTCAGTACCGGCCGAAGTCCCTTATTTACAAGCTGACGAAGCATTGACGGAACTTTGGATACCATGGCGTGTCAGAACGCATGAGCATCCAGCGCCAATCTGCTGGATTTGGCAGGAGAACCCATACCGGTTTACCAAGTGCTGCTGCAAGATGGCAAATAGAAGTATCGAT
>JABDCY010000028.1 GCA_013287855.1 Candidatus Babelota bacterium
ATTTTGTATCCTAATGTAGTAATATCGTTGGACCGTTGGTCAAATTCCGCTTTGGTGTAGACCAAAATATCATTTGGTATGTCAAGGTCTATAAGGGCTTGATAACCAGGGCGCATCCTATCGATTACATTCTGTTTTGATTTCTCAATGACAATGAGGATATCAAGGTCGCTTTGATCGTCCGGCTTGCCCCACACATAGGAGCCAAAGAGATAAATTTCCAGAGGATTGTATGTTTTTATGAGTCTATTTTTGACTTCATCGATAATTTTTTGTGAAATCATATTCTTTTCCTTATTATATATCTAAAAATAGCATAATTTGTTGTCTAGTTGCTAGTTATTTTAATGATTCTAAAATATTAAGGATTTTTCTATGGAAGATGCTACAACTACTCTTGAGTATTTAAAGAATGAGGTCGCAGAATTTGTGGCCGAGCGTGAGTGGAATCAGTTTCACAATCCCAAAAATTTGAGCATGGACATTGCCGTTGAAGCTGCTGAGCTCATGGAAAAGTTCCTGTGGTGTGGGCGTGAAGAGTCGCGCGAAGAACTCGCAAAAAATCGGCAAGAAGTTGAGAATGAATTTGCCGATGTGTTAATAGGCTTGCTTGCCTTTGCCAATGATGCGCAGATTGATGTGGTTTCTGCTTTTGAGCATAAATTGGCATCGACTAAGGCAAAATATCCTGTGGGAAAATCCCGGGGTAAGTCGACTAAATATGACCGGCTTTGATAGCAGAAAATAGCAGGAATTAAGTATTTTTCCTCGGAGGCGGTTGTGCCAAATGATAAGCTCGGGTACACTACTAGATATCTTAGTTATATCTATTTTTTTGAAACTGAATTCCTTAGGAAATATATGCTCTTAAAATTCAAAAATATCATTTTTTTATTGTTGCTATCTCTCACTGCAACAATGGTGCCCACTGAACCTGAAAAAAAACTAAGCGAATCTCACGTGATCGAGGTGAAACAAAAAAAAATTCGCATCAATAAAGGTTCCATTGGGCGACATGTTAAGGAGATTGAGCAACGCATGTGGTGGTTTAAGGTTGCGCAGTATGGTGCTGAGGGAGCATTAGCCGGTGCGTGCATGTTTTTTTTATTTACCCGGGCCAAAATGCTTTTGGGAGCTACTGAATCAGTTTCTGAATACAAGCAAGAGGCAGTAGACAAGTTAGCTGATCAGATCGATAATGCCCAACATATAAAAAAAACCAACGAGTTAATTGATGTTCTAAAAGAACATAAAATAGGGCACAAAATAAAATCCCACAAACCGTGGACATGGGCGGGTTTTACAAGTAATGCATATGATTTTGGCACCATCCTATTACCATTATTGGGAGCGACAGCTGCCCAGCGTTATGTCCAAAAATTGTTGGTAGAAGAAGATATTGAATCATTTATCAATAATAAAACACGCATTCTCGATTCTTTTGAGCAACTCAAGGTTCATGCGGCATCGATTGATGCTGGAGCTTCGCTTCCTGATTTTAAAGCATCTCATGCAAAAATAGCCTTTAATGAAAATTTGCGTGATGTAGTGGCACAACTAGAATTGATTATCGCTTTTATGGAATTTCAGCTTGCTCAAGCTACAAAACAAGGCAACTTGATTCCTGCTGATTTGCAAAATGTGCCTGAATTTCTGCACCATGTGGTAGATGATTTTTGTGATCGCATTGAACATAAATTTGAGAATGTCGATGCAGTTGTCACCTCATTGACTGGCGACGTGATGAGCTTTGTCGATGAACTAAAACAGATTTTTGAATCCTATAAAAATTTTACAAGCCGTATTGAACTTGCTCAAGACTCGCTGACGGCGCCTTTGGCTACTTGAAAAATACTTACTAACAAAAACACCCGCAAACCTTTTTGGTCTGCGGGTGTTTTATTATCTAAATATTATGCGAGTTATTCGTCACAAAGAATACTGAAAGCATTGTACATTTCTTGCGTTGTGCTCGTGAGGGCTTGATAGTTTTCTTGCGTAATGCGTTCCGTAATGGTTTCATCCGATAACAACATAGGAATCGCCGCCATGCAAAGGACACTAAAAATACAGCGTGCAGCACGTGCAGGAGTTATAAAAGCAAGTTCTTTTTCAGATTTTTCGAGCGTAGCAATAATTTCTTGCGCACAATCAACACAATCACCAGTTTCATAGTGACCACCGTCAAAAGCTGTTACTAACGTTGCGCGCATTAATTCTTGAAGTTCATATTCTAGCTGAATCAATTCTTCGTTTGGGCAATTTTTATGAATCATGAGATACATAGCTGAAATTATTTGCAATTCTTTGTCTTGCTGAGACATTTCAGCAAGTAATTGCTCATCCATTATGTCGTCAGCAACTAATGCAACTGACCAAGAGCTTGATAATGCAAACATGAGAAAAAGCTGAGAGATTTTCATGGTGTCCTTTTTATAAAGTGGTGTTGGAGATACTTCTTTAAGTTTAGCATCTTTTTTTCAAGCTTTCCATCACACTTGATGACAAATTTTATGATTTTAGTATGCTCTATGCCTTAAATAGCTTGATTTCAGACAGAGGCAGGGGAGCTATCCCATTCCCCGCTCGTCCTGAGTGCCGAGCCTTGCGAGGTGTATCGAAGGATCATTCCTCATTTAATTCGGACTAATGGTTCGATACAATTTGCTTCGCAAAGCTACGCAAATCACTCACCACGAACGGATTTGCCAATAACCTTCGACGCGTAAAAAATGATTATCGATCAAGTATCATCAGGTTTAACGCCGCTTATGCGGCAATATGCTTCGATAAAACATCAGTACCCTGACACGCTTCTATTATTTCAGGTAGGCGATTTTTACGAGCTCTTTTTTGATGACGCCAAGAAGGCAGCAGCTTTTCTTGGCATTGCGCTGACCAAGCGTGGGCATGTGCATGGTGCCCCAATTCCACTCTGCGGTGTCCCCGTGCATGCGCTTGATCATTATCTCACTAAACTCGTCAAAGGTGGCTTCAAAGTTGCCTTGTGTGATCAGCTAGAGCAACCAGTTCCTGGTAAAGTGGTCGAGCGCGGTGTCACCCGCGTGCTGACGCCTGGCACTTTGACTGATGCCAAATTATTGGAAGAAAAATCTGCCTCATATCTTTTTTCATTTTTTCCGTTGCATGATTCTTGGGGTCTTCTCTTTGGCGAACTCATATCTGCACAATTATTTGCGACTATCATCCCCGCTGAATCACAAAAATTGCTTGAATCAGAATTGAGCCGATTTTTTCCTGCAGAAGTGCTCCTGCCCACTACACCAGAAACCAAAAGGTTCCAAAGCTATTTTAAGCAGATGGGTTATTTTACCACCTTAGAGCAAACTGATGTTCAGGATGCGGCACTCACAGCAAACGTTAATGCGTGGCTCAAAAATCAATTCCACGTTGAGGTGTATCAACAGCTTATTGCCCAAGAATCATTACGCTTGGCACTTACCACATTTTATAGCTATGTTTCGCGCAATCAACGCAATGCATTAGAACAGTTTAAAAATATTCAGCTGTACAAGCCCGATGATTTTCTGATTCTCGATAGCGCAACGCAACGCAATTTAGAGCTCATTAAAAATTTTCAGGACGGTGGCGCCAAAAATACACTCTTTGGTCATCTGGACAAAGCAGCAACCGCAATGGGTTCGCGCATGCTCAAAAAATGGCTTGTGCGGCCGCTCATTAAGCAAGAAGCAATTGAGCAGCGGCTTGATGTGGTTGCAACATTGGTGAACGATACCCCGCTGCGCAGTCAGCTCGAAGAATTGCTAAAAACTATGGGCGATGTTGAACGAGTTGTAGGGCGCATCGCGTTGCAACGAGCGCCACTTGCCGATTACCTTGCACTCAAGCAAGCGCTTGCGGTCTTACCAGTTTTGCGTGCACGGCTTTTGAGTCAACAGCTGCTGATGTTACTGCGTGTAATTTTAGAACATATTCCTGATTTTAGTTCTTTATATAATCTCCTTGAATCTTCACTCCATGATGATGCCACCAAAGAATGGGTGATAAAAGAACATTTTGATAAACAGCTTGATGCATTACGCGAGCTTGCAAATAATAGTGATCGCAAAATTTTAGAACTTGAGGCTAAGGAGCAACAAGCCTCGGGCAATGCAGCACTCAAAATTCGCTACAATCAGGTGCAGGGTTATTATATTGAACTCACCAAGCTTGGTGCAAAGTCGGTTCCCGACTACTTTATCAAACAGCAGACGTTGGTAGGTAAAGAACGTTTTATAACCACTGATCTGCGCTTGTTGCAAGATGAGATCATGCGGGCAAAGCAAGAAGTTGATCTAGTAGAGAAACAGATTTTTGAGCGTGTTAAGCAGGAAGTTGCTCAGCATGTGCCTGCATTGCGCAAATTAGCCTTTGGGCTTGCGCATCTCGATGCATTAGTGGCATTGAGCTCAAGTGCGTATGATTTTGGCTATGTGCGTCCAATTTTTTCAGCAGGGCGCGATATTATCATTGAGGATGGCCGGCATCCGGTAGTGGAAGCCACCTCAAATGGCGGGCGATTTATTCCAAACAGTACCGAGTTGTCTGATAATGCATCATTATGGATTATAACCGGGCCAAATATGGGCGGAAAATCGACCTATTTGCGTCAGGTTGCTTTGATATGCATTATGGCTCAATGTGGCTCATTTGTGCCCGCCAAGGCAGCAAAATTAGCAATTTTGGACAGAATTTTTACCCGCATAGGAGCGGGGGATAATCTAGCCGAAGGCAAAAGTACTTTTTTAGTGGAAATGGAAGAAACGGCCACCATTTGCACGCAGGCTACGGCTAAAAGCTTAGTCATTTTGGATGAAGTTGGCCGTGGGACGAGTACCTTTGATGGGCTTGCGATAGCCCAAGCGGTGGTAGAGCATATTTATACTCACATTGGAGCACGCTGTTTGTTTGCCACGCATTATCATGAATTAACCCATCTGCAAGATCGCTATCCGGGAATAAAAAGCTATTATGCGGCAAGCAAAAAAACGCCTCAGGGCATCATTTTTTTATATAAAATTATGTGCGGGGTGGCAGATGGCAGCTTTGGCATAGAGGTAGCCAAATTGGCCCAATTGCCAGTGCCCGTTCTTAAACGGGCACAAGAGATTTTGCAGGAATTGACACTAACTGAAGATGTTCGCATGTTGCCGGCTCAGCAAACAGATTCACAAGCATATGCCAAGCAGCTTCAGGAACTAACTGCAGAGCTGAAGCATTATAAGGAGAAGTTTTTGTCGCTTCATGAAATCGATTACGATCAACTCTCTCCAAAACAAGCGTTTGATATTTTATGGAAAATTAAGGACTAATGTTTTATTTTTTAGTTGGGACTGCATATAAAGTTGATTCTTTCTGTATGTACGTTTGTCCGGAGCTACTTATATATTTAATATTATATAATTTTTCATCTCCAAAATTGGCAAGATTTGCTCCGCCAAAATTACCAAGTCTAATTTGCAATTGTTGCACTTTATCTTCTGGCACACCTTCGCTAACTAATTTAGCTTTAATACGTTGGACTGTTTCTTGTGCTGATTCATCAGTATCGACCACAACTAGATATCTATCATTAGACCTTTGCGCCCAATTTGTAGAATAAGTCATCATAACCCAGACATCTATAATGCCAGCAGATGCTGAGTATGATATTGATAATAAAATAGCTCCTAGGGCCAATATTAGAGGTGATTTTATCATATTTTTCATGAGTTTCTCCTATGTTACCTGTTTTTTATTAATAATACCAAAATTTCTAATAGAAATTCAACGGTTTCTAGGGTCAAACCTCTTAATAAAACTGATTTTTCCGGTGGTTTTTTAGAGTTTATATCTGAAAAAGTGAAAAACTTATTGTTAAAGTCAAAAATATTGTTTTAGTACTGGTAAATCAAGCCATTTGACAGATATACCTTTTCTGCTAAAATTTCTAATAGATAAATAAAGATTAGATAAATGTGAGGTTTTACTATGAATAACAGATCGATTATACGCCTGATGGCGATCATGGTGCTTGTGGGCATTTCTAGCCAAACGCAGACAGGCGTTTTTTCATGGATTGAGGCAAAAGCTGGAATCACTAAAAATTGGATTTCAGATAAAGCTGAAAAGACCAAAAATTTTGTTGTGAAACATCGGGATGCAATAGGTGTTGTAACAGCAGGTTTAATAGGAATAATAATCGTCGCAACCCCGTCTCTCAGGCCAAATATCTTCAACGGACTATCGGGTCGCGTAACACTCAATGATCACATATACGAAAAAATAGATGCACTGGACCAAAAATGCCAAGACCTAGCGGTGCATGTAACAGAGTTGCAAAAAAGCATGAGCAAAAGTAACTAGGTAAAATAATGATGTTGTATAGGGTTGTTTACTTCATTGCGCAGCAAATTATTCTAGTAATTAAATTGAATTAACAACGTGATGGGGACTTATGAAAAATAAATTATTATTGCTGATAATAGCCTTAATCTGCATAAATTCGGTTAGGGTGCAGGCTATGAATGATGATGATGTCATCAAAAGAGGTGTTGCGGCGGAAGAGGAAGGTATTAGATTCATAAAGATGGCAATTGGAACAGTTGTGATTACTCCCGTCATTTTATATGGTTCGTATCTATTATATAAAAAACATCAATTTCCTTCATTCATAACTCCCAAAACGGATGAATATTGGAGTGCTTTGCGGCAATTACATGAGAATTTCGAAACATGCTTGAAAAAAAATGATCCCAAGAAATGTAAGTTTGAAGAATTATTGTTTAACGAAAAAAAACAAGACGCGGCTACGTATGCTCATCAAGTCTTAGCAACAGATCAGAAATTTAATGAAGAAAAAAAGCATGAGTTTGAAAAATATGTCAAAGCCACTGGTAATACCCTGATTGACGGTAATGGTAACACCACCCATTTAACCGTGATTACCAAGCAAGTTCTCGACAATGCTGCGCCTGGTTGGATACAGCACGGACAAGGTTGTGATGAAAACTTTGTGAGACAACTGCTAAAAATAGCACCTACGGATCTGCGTGAAGATGTCCATGCCCGTAAAATGCTTAACGATCGTGCAAGTGAGCCCTGCGCACAGATTTTGCAAACAGTTTTCGATCAGAATATCCAAAAATCCATTACCAGCTTATAAACTTGAACGGCTGATTTGTTTCTATTTGTAACAAAATGAAGCTTTGCAGGCCTCACCGCATAAAAAAGCCTCATTTCCTATAGACAGAAACTTCAGCTTTGTTACAATAATTTCTATCACTAAAGAATTTTTTATGAATTGAATAGGGTCTTTATATGGCACAAACCAAAAATACGCAAGAAGCAGCAAAGAAAACACAAGAAGCACCAAAAGCTACACCTGCTCCATTAGGTATCGTAACATTTGAAAAATATGCGATTATCAAAACAGGCGGCAAGCAATACCAAGCTCTCGAAGGTAAAACCATCGAGATAGAAAAAATTGAAGGCGAGCCAGGTGCAAAAGTAGAATTTAAAGAAGTTTTATTGCGCAAAGACAGTGACAGCAAAGTTGAAATTGGTCGTCCATTCCTTAAAAAGGCAGTAACCGCTTCTATCGTCAAACATGACTTGGGGCCAAAGCTTATTGCTTTTAGATTCAAACGCCGTAAAAAGGTGCGTGTGAAACGCGGACATCGTCAACAACATACGATTGTCAGAATCGAATCAATTTAAAAATTTAGATAAAAAAAAGACCTTGGAATTTTCCAAGGTCTTTTTTTTGTTTATAACTTAGTCAATCGTCGCAAATTCTCGATATTCCCCGCCACAATTAACCGGTCTTTAGCTTGAATGACGTATTCTGGACCTTCGGGAATAATTTCCTCGTCCTTTTTGATGCCTAGGCAGATCACCTGGTAATTATCATAAAATCGTACGTCTTCGATCGATTTGCCCACATAGCGTTGTGGTGCAATGATCTGGCTGACTGAGAAATCTTGCGTGAGGCGGAAAATGTCGGTGAATGGTGAGCTCAGATTGTCAGCAAGTTTTATGCCAATTTCTTGTTCAGGTAAAATGGTTTTGTCAGCGCCTACCAATAATAATATTTCTTTGTGAATATTGTTGATTGCGCGAGCGATGACGCGTGGCATGTTGAGCCGTTTTTTGAGTAACACCGTGATCAAAATAGATTCGGCAAAATCTTCGCCGGTGGCCACAATGACGGTATCCATTTCTTCTATGCCGATACTTTTGAGTGAGGATTCATCTTTGACGCGCATGCAGATTGCTTGGGTAACTTTATCGCGAATTGAAGCAACAATGGAGGGATCGCTATCAATAGCAATTACTTCCATGCCATGTTCGCCAAGAACGGTAGCTACTTGGTAACCAAACCTGCCAAGTCCAATAACACAAAATTTCATGTTTTTTTACTCCTTCAAAATTTTGTTGGGGTCCCCAATCGTCGTTTGCGACATTGGGGTTTAGCTCAGCATAATTCGTTCTTCAGGATATGAAAATTCCGTGAACTCTTTCCGTGGTTTTATCAGTGCTAAAATTAAGGTGAGTGATCCGATACGACCGATGATCATGCTGGCAATCATACAGATTTTTCCCGCATACGAAAGATGAGGCGTTATGCCGGTTGAAAGACCGAGGTTAGTGAATGCGGTAACTGCTTCAAAGCTAAGCTCTAAGAAGTTCATGTTACGTTCAGTTATGAGCAATAGGAAAATCGATAATAAAATCCAAAACAGACTGAGAGCAATAATAGTAATTGCCTTGTTGAGCTGATCGCGGACAATACGTCTACCCTTGATGTTGACAGAGGATCTGTCGGTAAGTCCTGCCTTGATAGTGGCCAGCAAAATAATGAAGGTTGTGATCTTTATACCGCTGCCTGTAGACCCTGGTGCCGAGCCGATAAATGAGGAAATCATGATGATCATAAGTGATGCAACATGAAGTTGGTCGATAGCTACGGTTATAAATCCAGCGCTGCGCATCGAAATGGCTTGAAATAGTGCATTGGCAAATTTAGTGATAGGCGACATGGTGGCAAATGCATTATCATGTTCTAAAATCCAAAATAATGCGGTCAAAAAAAAGATCGAAATTGCAGTGCCAAAGAGTACCAATTTAGTTTGTAGAGAAAAAATCAATCGTCTGTTGTGAAACCAGGCGAATAAGTTTTGGAATAAATCTCTCCATGTTATGAATCCAAGGCCGCCGCAAAAAATGAGGAGCATGGTAATACCAAGCATTATCAGACTGTGGTTATACAGCGCCATATCCCCAGGAAATAAACTAATTCCTGCATTGCAAAAGGAAGAGACGGCATGGAACAGGGCAAGAAACGCAGCGTGCCAAAAAGTATAATCTTGATGTATTACGGAATAAATGACGCCAGCACCTATAAGTTCTGCGCATAACGTGAATCCGATAATCAGACCAATAATTTTTTTGAGACTTGGCAGAACATCAATATCCAGAAGCTTGCCCGCCATGAGCTGTGTTGTTAAACCTAGATTGATAAATAATGACATAATGAACAATGTCATAGTGATGATGCCAAGACCACCAATCTGGATGAGCGCCAAGATTATTCCTTGACCAAAGATAGTGAGCTGATTAAGCGGCACGGTAAATAGCCCGGTAACACAGGTGGCAGACGTTGCCATAAAAAAGAGATCGATGAGTGGGATAGCGGTTTTACGGGCTACGGGCAATGCAAGCAGCAGCGTGCCGATAATGATCGTTAAGAAAATCGACAGGAGAATGGTGCGTCCTGCAGAAAAATGTGCTAATGATTTTACGGGCATATGCAACTCATTTGTCTAAAGCCTATGGGCTTCATTCACAGCTGACAGTATTCATTAATAAATTGTTTATATTCCGTTAACTATGTCTTTTTACTTTTTGTAAATCATAAGCAAATTATCAAACATGAACACGGGAGGTCAATATATTGCTTTAAGAGCGGTATTACTTATGTGCGAAGTCGCAATGCTTTTCTAATATATTCTGCCACTGCATCAATATTTATGCGTTCTTGTTGTGTAGTGTCACGATTGCGCACCGTAACGCAATGATCATTTTCACTATCATAATCATAGGTGAAACAGAGTGGTGTACCAATCTCATCTTGCCGCCGATAGCGCTTGCCGATGGAACCAGATTCATCGAATTGTGCGGTTATTCCTAAGGTTTTTTTGATGTCGCGATACAGTTTTTCCATCGGTTCTTGTTGTTTTTTAGTGAGCGGCAAAAATGCTGCCTTGATAGGAGCCATGAGCGGGTTTAATTTGAGCACAGTGCGCGGTTCATTTTCAACCACGTCCTCGCAATAGGCATCGGCGAGTAGTGCTAAAAATAAACGACCTATACCTACAGAACATTCAACCACCGTTGGCATATACGTTGATTTTGTTTCTTCATCAAAGACGCCTAAATCTTTTCCTGAAGACTTACTATGTTGCGTCAAGTCATAATTGCCTCGATGAGCAATACCTTCAAGTTCTTTCCAACCAAATGGGAATTCGTATTCAACATCGGTGGTTTGTCGTGAATAGTGGGAAAGTTCATCTTTTGCGTGCTGACGCATGCGGATTTTATCAGCAGATAAACCGATGGTGTCATAATAGGAACGACGCAATGTGCACCAATCTTCAAACGCCTTTAATGATTCAGCATCTTTGCAAAACCATTCGATTTCCATTTGTTCAAACTCGCGTACGCGGAATAAAAATTGTTTTGGGGTAATTTCATTACGAAATGCTTTACCAATTTGGGCAACGCCAAACGGAATTTTTACGCGGTTGGTTGAAATGATATTTTTGAAATTGATGAAAATAGATTGAGCAGTTTCAGGGCGTAGGTAAGCATCAGAAGATGCTCCACTAGCAGCACCAAGTTGCGTTTTGAACATTAAATTGAATTGTCGCACCTCAGTCCATTGCTTGTTGCCACAGTGAGGGCACGCTTTGTTGAGATCTATATCATCAGCGCGGTAACGATGTTTGCACTGCATGCAGTCAACCATGGGGTCGCTGAAATTTGAGATGTGTCCAGATGCTTGCCACACTTCTTCTGGCCCTAAGATAGCGCCATCAAAAAGTACGATTTCGCCAAATTTGTTAACCGAATCAAGCCAGGTAGAACGAATATTCTCTTTGAGCAAGACGCCTAAAGGTCCAAAATCATATACGCCATTGAGGCCGCCGTAAATTTCTGCTGATTGATAGACAAAGCCGCGGCGTTTGCACAGGGCAACTAATTTATCGAGGGTAACTGCTGTTGAACTCATAAAAAGCTCCTAAGAAAACGAACACCCACCGTTCGTGGTGAGCCCTTCGACAGGCTCAGGACAGGCGCCGTCGAACCATAATTCCTTTAAAATTTGTTCGTTTTAACTTGTTAATTTTATGAACCAGCGTACTTCTTTATCATTTCTTTGGCAATCAGCGCGAGGCACACAAGTCTATAGAAGCCACTGCTGCTGGTCTTTATTTATTATTCCGCTACACTATGCCGTAACGTTGAACACTTTAGTAAAAGGACCCACATGAATATACGTAATGTAGCTTTTTCTGTCACATTATTAATTGCTATAGGTTTTATTTATCAGCTGCAACGTGAATATCGCGATTTGCATAATCGTCTTGATGAGCTAACCAATCTAAATTCCATTCCACAAACCAATCTAAATACTTCTCAAGCTGTCGTTGAAAAAATTGTTGAAAAAACACAGGTCTGGCGTGAAGTGCAAGAACACGCCAAAGACACTGTGGTACAAGTATTCTCTCAAGTTGCTGAGCTTGATTTATTACAGCCTTACAAAACGCCGACACAATACCCTACCTATGGTAGCGGTTTCTTTATTAATGATCAGGGCGATATTATCACCAATGCACATGTAGTGAATCAGACAAAAGCCGTGTGGATACAAATTCCATCCTTGGGCAAGCGCATTTTTGATGTTGATGTTATTAGTGTAAGTCCGGAGCGTGACCTTGCATTACTGCGCGTGCGCAATCAAGATCTTGGCATTATTAAGACCGTTATCGGTAAAATTCCTTATTTAAAACTTGGTGATTCTGATATGGTGCACCGTGCTGATGAAGTGATGGCGCTTGGCTATCCATTAGGTCAGCAAGCAGTTAAGAGCACTACCGGTGTTATCAGTGGTCGCGAAGGCCAGCTGATTCAAATGAGTGCAGCAATCAATCCAGGCAATTCAGGTGGTCCTTTGCTTAACTTGAATGGCGATGTCATCGGCATTAATACGGCAATTATGGCCGGAGCACAAAATGTTGGGTATATAATCCCAATTAATGATTTGAAAGTAATACTTACTGATATGTACAAAATCCCACTCATTCGCAAACCATTCCTCGGCGTCTTATTTAATAATGGTACTGAAACATTGGCTCAATATTTAGGTAACCCAGAACCAGGTGGATGCTATGTGGTTGAAGTTATCGAAAACAGCACACTTGCAAAGGCAGGCGTCAAACGTGGTGACATGATCTATTCCATCAATGGTTTAGCGATCGATATTTTTGGTGATATGTCAGTGTCGTGGACTGAGGATAAAATTTCTATCGTTGATTATGTTTCACGTCTTTCCATCGGCCAAGAAATAAAGTTAGTAGTGTATCGTAATGGAGACCGCAAAGATCTCAAAGTAAACTTCAGCCAAGCAGAGCTACCAGCAGTGCGCAGGATTTTCCCTGGCTATGAAGACATAGACTATGAAGTATTTGCTGGCATGGTAGTGATGCCGCTCTCTTTAAATCACCTGCAACTGCTCGCACAAAATGCACCAGGGCTCACCCGGTTTGGAGAAATTTCTAATCAAACCAAATCAACCTTAGTAGTTACGCATATTTTTCCTTCCTCCCAACTTTATCGTTCCCGCACTATCACTGTTGGCTCAACCATCAATGAGGTGAATGGCATGGAAGTTCATACGCTGGCGGATTTGCGCACCGCGATGCAAAAAGGCGATGGCGTTTTCTTATCTATTCGTGCTTCTGACCATGTTGCGCGAGCATCTGATCACGTATTTGTTACCTTGTCATTTGATAAAGTATTAGAAGAAGAGAAGAATTTGTCGCGCGATTACCATTATCCACTATCGGCAACGGCAAAAACATTATTACAACATCATGTATCATCAAAACAGGTTTTAGCAACATCTCCAGAGCAGTCGGAAAGTATAGTTGCAGTAGGATAACAGTATAAAGTCATAAGAAGGTTTTTGTATGAGCAATAAAACAGTATTTGTTTTCTTGCTGAGTGGTTTAGCGGTC
>JABDCY010000029.1 GCA_013287855.1 Candidatus Babelota bacterium
TCTCGAGCGGTCGGTTAAAAGGCAGGAGTGCCCGTTGAGAGCGAATAAAAACATTTTCGTTTTTTTAGGTCCGCCCGGTTCTGGGAAGGGTTCCCTGTCGAAGCTCTGTGTACAGACATTCGGCTGGAATCAAATTTCAACTGGAAATTTGTGTCGCAAGCATATTGCCGAACAAACTGAAATTGGCAAACAAATAGATTTTGCCATAAAATCTGGTAAACTAGTCTCTGATAGTCTTGTAACCGAAATGGTTGATGGTTGGCTCTCTGAAATTCTTGAGACGACAACGGGAATAATACTTGATGGTTTTCCACGCACGACAGCGCAAGCGCAAGCATTAAATAATCTGCTTGTCGAAAAGTTTAATGCTATCCGATTAAATGTGGTCAAATTTAATGTCCCAGACGATCATGTGGTGGTGCGTTTAGCCGGACGCTATGTGTGCCAAAACAATAACTGTCAAGCTGTTTATTCGATGGTTGCAGGATCGTCGTTAAGGCCAAAAAAAGAATATACTTGTGATGAATGTTCTTCAGTTTTATCACGTCGAAGTGATGATACGAAGGAGTCTATACTAGAACGCCTTAAGACGTATTATATTCACGAAAAAGATTTACTGGGTTTTTACCAACAACATGGGCAGCGAATTGATGAAATTGATGTTAATCAGGAGTTGCCAATCGTCTTTGAAAAATTTCAGCAGCTCCTGGGTGTTGGGCGTAGGTAATGATAACTATTAAAAATAAGGCTGCTATAGCGAAGATGGAAGAAGCTGGTAGGTTTCTTTCGCAGATATTTTCGCTAGCACCTGCGATTGTTCGCCCGGGAATGTCAACGCTTGATATCGATGTTTGGATGGAAGAAAAGCAACGTGAATATGGCCTAACATCCAAAATGAAGGGATATAAAGGATACAAGCATGTGAGCTGCATATCAGTTAATGATGTAGTGGTTCATGGGATTCCTTCAAAAATGGTTATTTTGCAGCAGGGTGATCTAATAAAAGTGGATGTTTGTGTTGCATGGAAAGAATATTGTGCCGATATGGCACGTGCTTTTTTTGTTGGCCAGGGTACCGAACAGCAAGAAAAGTTTGTAGCTGTTGCCTATGAGGCATTAGATGCTGGGATTGCTCAGGCATATGCCGGCAATCATTTGTCTGATATTTCGGCGGCAATACAAAACAAGGTCGAGAAGGCTGGGTTTGGTGTTGTACGAGATTTTGCAGGTCACGGCATTGGCAAGCGTATGCACGAAGAACCGGAAATTCTAAATTTTGGAAAACCGGGAAAAGGACCTGTGTTGCGAGCTGGTATGGCTTTGGCGTTAGAACCTATGATTACCATGGGTTCACATAAGATAAAAATTATGTCGGATGGATGGACAGCAAAAACTGCTGATGGCAGTTTGGCAGCTCATGTTGAAGATACAATAGTAATAACGGATACAGAACCAAAAATTATAACGAGAATCGTATAATAAGGATGAAAAAGCGTTATGAAAACTAAAGAAGAGGTAATCCGTGTTGATGGCATTGTAAAAGAGACTCTGCCAAATGCTATGTTTCGTGTTGAAATCGAAGGTGGACATGAGATATTAGGGCATGTTTCGGGGAAAATGCGCATGAACTATATTCGGATTTTACCAGGTGATAAGGTAGCGCTTGAGCTTTCTCCTTATGATTTGACACGTGGAAGAATAGTTTTACGGTATAAGAATTAAAATAGCATGTTTGTAAGGGTAAAAGGCATATGAAAGTAAGAACGTCAGTAAAAAAAATATGCAATGATTGTCGTATTATTAAACGCAAACGCACAGTACGCGTTATCTGCAAAAAAACCCCAAAACATAAACAACGTCAAGGGTAATAAGGAATCGTATGGCCGCTAGAATAGAAGGTGTAATTTTACCAAATAAGCGAGTTGAGTTTGGACTTACCTACTTATATGGTATTGGTCTGTCGTCATCTCAAGATATTTTGCAAAAAGCAAAAATTGATTTTAATAAACGTTGCAATGATCTAACTGACGAAGATCTTGCGGCAATTCAAAAAGAGTTAAGCAAGTATGCTATCGAAGGTGAACTTCGCAAACGTATTGCGCTGGATATTAGACGATTGCAAGAAATTGGTAGTTATCGTGGATTGCGTCATAAAAGAGGGTTGCCAGTGCGTGGTCAACGTACCAAAACTAATGCGCGCACGCGCAAAGGTCCGCGTAGGGCAGGTGGCGCAATTGCTCTTAAGAAAAAAGCAACTAAGAAATAATCTTATAGTGCTGAATGCTTTTAGTTGATCGTAAAGGATAGAATGGCTTACAAGAAAAAATCAAAAAAAACAAGAAGACAGGTTGATTCTGTTGTAGCGCATGTTAAGTCTAGTTTCAATAACACCATGGTTACGGTAACGACGCTTGATGGGGATGTACTTATGTCGGGGAGCGCTGGCAGGTTAGGTTTCAAGGGATCTCGTAAAGGAACTCCGTTTGCGGCCTCTCAAATCGGTACAAATTTAGCACGCGAAATGTCATCACTTGGTGTGAAAAATGTTGAAGTTAATTTACAAGGACCAGGTTCAGGGCGTGACTCTGTAGTTCGTTCATTGCAAGCTTCGGGTCTCAACATCTCGGTATTGCGTGATGTAACACCATTACCTCACAATGGCTGTCGACCTCCTAAGAAACGTCGTGTATAAAGCGCATCAAGTAATAAATAATGAGTAATATTTAAGACAAGGGTACCATGAAAAAAGCCGTCAGTACTACAGAACAATCATCAAAGCGTGATTTTGGTATTAAGAAAGATGAACAAAAGCGCGCGCGTAAATTATCAGAATATGGTAAACAACTTCACGAAAAGCAAAAAGTTAAAGAAATGTATGGCATGCGTGAAAAGCAGTTCAGTCGTTTTTTTAAAATTGCAGCCCAAAAGAAGGGCGCTACTGGCGAGCAATTATTGAGTTTGCTTGAGCGTCGTTTAGATAATGTTGTCTACCGTTTAAAGTTAGCAACCACCCGTACACAATCTCGTCAAATCATTGTGCACGGACACGTTTTGGTTAATGGAAGAAAAGTTCATACACCATCATTTTTAGTCGGTCTCAATGATGTTATTGCATTAGCGCCATCAGTTCTTGGAAAGACTGTTTTTGTTGAACAAGTTATTGATAAGCGTCTTAACACTGCCGCTAAAGTACCAGAATGGTTAGAACTCAATAAAGGTGAGCGTAAGGGTAATGTTCTTCGTTTTCCAGTGCGATCTGATATCCAGGCGCCGATTGAAGAACATTTGATTGTGGAATTGTATTCGAAATAATGCCTAGGTACCTGACCCGTACTGTTTATGGTGGTTATCAATCTCAGGAGACTCAATGAGTAAAAAGGAATATAAACCTTTAACTATTCCTCGGTTGAGTTGGCACAAAGAATCGCTAACCGAAAAATATGGCGAGCTTGTTGCACAACCGTTAGAACCAGGATTCGGTATTACCCTTGGTAATGCGTTACGTCGCGTTTTGCTTGGAGCTGTCGAAGGTTCTGCAGTGACTTCTGTCATTATAAAAGGGATCAACAATGAATTCTCATCTATTCCCGGTGTTGTAGAAGATGCGATGCAGCTTATTCTGAATATCAAAGAAATAGTTATTCGCAATAAAGAAGGAAAGCCTGGAAAAATGCACCTTAAGGTGGCGGGTGAAGCAGCTGCTCGTGTTGCTGACATTAAAGCTGATGAGCATCTTGAACTGGTAAACCCAGATCATGTGCTCGCGTATGTTGCGCAAGGCAGCGAGCTTGATATTGAGTTCTTTGTTGAATCAGGTAGAGGTTATCAACCAGCGCAATGGCCAATCGGCAAGGCATTGCAAGAAGATAATCGAGTTTACCTTGATGCAATGTTTTCTCCAATCAAAAAAGTTATGTTCGATGTCGAGAAAACACGAGTTGGTAAAGAAATTGACTACGATAAGTTGATGCTTAAAATATATACCGATGGCTCAGAAAATCCTGTTGATGCGATGCATTACGCAGTTTCAGTATTACGCACACAACTTGAACATTTCCTCATTAGTGCAGAAATTCCGTTCAATGAAATCTCAGCATTGCCACAAGAACCGGCTCAAAAAGATCCAGTTGAACTTGATCAGTTGGGATTAAAAGGTATTCCCGTTGATCTTCTACTCAAACCTATTGATGAGTTAGAACTTTCAGTGCGTGCGCATAATTGCCTTATCAATGCCGATGTAAAACGCATTTTGGATCTCGTGAATCTTTCTGAGGAAGAAGCGCTCAAGATTAAAAATTTCGGGCGTAAATCGTTGAATGAAGTCAAAGAAAGCATGAAAGCGTTTGGCTTATCATTTGGCATGAACATCAAAGAATCTGATTTGAAGAAAGTCCTTAAAGACTAATAATATTGGCCCTAAGCGAATGCAAATGAGCTTTGGGTAAAAATAAAGGCTCAAGCAATGATACATCAGAATGGTAGAAAAAAATTAAATATGAAGCCGGCGCACCGTCGAGCGGTGTTGCGCAATCAGGCTATTCATCTTATCACGTATGGTCACTTAGTAACCACCAAGGCGCGGGCAAAAGAAGTGCAGCGCTTTGCTGAACGTTTGGTGACACTTGCGCGAGTAGGGAGTGACTTTAATTCGATTCGTCGTGTTAAGTCATTACTTCCTTACAAACAAGAGGCAATTACATCATTGTTCAAAGATGTGGCTCCTCGTTATACCAACCGCCAAGGTGGCTATACGCGTATCATTCCTCTCGGTCGTCGCATGAGTGATACTGCTGTGATGGCACGCTTGGAATGGGTCTCATAACTATCACCTCCTGTGGTGAGCAGAGTCGAACTATGGGTACTGAGCATGAGGCGAAGGTTGCAAAAATACAAGCCGTTTTAACTAACTTGCAACCGGCGATTGCAGCACATAATGGCAACATCGAGTTTGTAAAGCTTGAAGATGCTATTGTGTATGTAAAACTCAACGGCGCTTGCGTTGGTTGTCCATCATCATTTTACACATTGACCTTTGGTATTGAGCAGGCATTGCGCGAGCAGCTTCCTGAGATTCAAGGTGTCATGCCGGTAATTGAGTGAAAAAAATTGAAATAATAAAAAGTCACGCTAGAAATAGTGTGACTTTTTTGTTAAGAGACTTTTGAAATTATTTTTTTGGTTGAAATATGATGCATATTGTTCGAAAATTAATGATTATTTTTCTCTGTTCAGTGAGTCTAGGTACTTATTTGCAAGCAAAAAACAATGAGTGGAAGGTTGATATTTTTCATCAACGGACCGCAAATATCATTGATCAATGCTCAAAACATTTCACCGGCAAAGTGTGGCTACTTGATGAGAAAGAAATCGATGATTCGCTTTCGAATGCAAAGAAGTATGCGCAAGAGCAATATTTTTATAAAGTTTCCAAATTTGATATGCGACAAACTCTTGAGCAGATAAAAGAGAAAATTGAACAAGAAAAAGAATTTTACAAGCAACGAATACATAAAAAACGTGATCGGGATGCGCTTATCGGTGGTAGCTTATTTACTTTGGCAGGTATGGTAGGCATTGGAATTACGTATGCAATTTATAAATATTGGCACAAGGCAAGTAACGATGAATATGAGCAGATAATTAAGGAACTTCAAAAAGAGGGTGTGGAGGTTTACCAAACTTCTCAAACGTTTGGAAATACTATTCATACGACTATTCATCTGGACAAGGCGAGATTTCTTACTGCTATACAAGAAAAGTTGCTGAATAGTTGTGGGGATAGGTTGGTTGAACTTACCTATAAAACAGATCGTGCGCTTTACGCAGAAATAATCTCCGCGGGAATATCGTGTCCTGCTTTGTTTATTGGTCTAGTATCATTTCTTTACGGATTGAGTCCGAAGTACAAAGAGCGTTATGAAAAATTATGCAGAATTAGTGACCAAATTGAGCAACACATACAAAGTTTAAGCACTACAAAATAATCATTTAATGATTCATCTTCTCCATCAATAGTTCTTATGTTAGAATCCCCGGGTGTATTAGTTTACATCATCAAAATCAAGGACGATGCATATGATGATTTTTTGCTTACTGCTGTTGCTGTTTTCAGCTACCACTTCATCAGTGACCGGTATGGATCGAGAAGCCAAAACGAGAGTCTTGATTGCAGATCTTAAAGCAGCGTCCAAAAAACTTAATCCGGCGGGGGTTTATGAAGCAGCAACTAAAATAAGAAAGCAGCGTCACGATGAATATTGGCTGCCAGAGCTACTCTGGAGCCAATTTATGGCAACACGTCCACAGGCATTTCAACCTATTGAGGATGAGGTTGCTCTCGATGTCCTAAAAGAAGCTGCCAAATATAACTCCGAGGAATATGCACAAATGGTTATCCCAGTGCTCATGGCCTTAACGCCGTTGGGCAAGAGGATGAACTCGAGGCAGGATTTGAATTCGCTAATATTGGACCATCAAGGCTGGGTCTTACAAAATAAAAAGTTGCTAGAAGCTTGTGAGCGTGATTTGGGCATTGAGTTTGATTTTATAAAATTAACTAAAGTTGCTACGTACACAGGTGATATTGAATCCTTAAAGTATCTGGCGAATAAAAATAGAATTGATGAGGACTTCGTTAGAAGGCCTATACCTATTGAAATCAGAAAAAAATAATTATTCCTGCTCAATCACCGTCACAAAACTTCCCTGTGCTTTTTTCTCTACATAAAAATGCACGGGGAAATTGTCTTTCATGGTTGGTAAGTGCGAGACAATAATTACTTTTGCAAAATCATCCTGAATTTTGTAAATCGAATCCATAATATGCGCGAGCCCTTCCTCGTCCTGGGAGCCAAATCCTTCGTCGATGATAAGGGTCTGCAAAGATGTTCCTGCGCGTCTAGCAAGCAATTTTGAGACTGCAATGCGCAATGCAAAATCGATGCGAAATGCTTCGCCGCCGGAAAACAGTTCATACGGCCGGATGCCGGCAGCATCAGAAATCTTGATATCCAATGTCTCGCGCGTTCCGCCTTTTTTTAGATCGCGTAAAGAATCAATAATGATGTGCGCCTGATTGTTCGTCAGTTTACTGAGCAGCTCATTGGCTTCATATTCGATCTCTGGCAATGCTTGTTCAATTAATAATGCTTGCACGCCATCTTTACTAGTTGCGGTAGCAATGGCGTGATAATCTGCCAATTCTGCGTCAATATGTGTGATGGTTTTTTGTTGCTCTTGATACGTTTTTTCTAGCGTAGCGAGTCGCTGTATCTCTAATTCGACGCTTCCTTTTTTTTGCAAGAGCAGTTCTCGTTCTTGTCTTAGAGCAGTAGTTGTTTGCGCAAGTTCCTGCCCGCGAGTTTGTAGTTGTGTAAGTTCTGCGTGTAGATTTTTGAATGAGGCAATTGTTGCTTCAATAACTTTTTTTTCAATCTTGAGTTGTTTAAGCCGTGCACACAGTTGGAATATTTCTTGTTTTCGATTTTCCTGTAAGGCAATATTGCGCTGCAGATTCTGGAATTCTGCAAGCTGTTGTTCAACCAATTTTAGTTGGTTTGTTACCTGCTCATGAGAACGCTGATCATATTTTATTGTTTCAAGTTGTTGCAGCACCTGCTCATACGTATTTTTTTTCTCACGATAGTTTTTATCTTGGGCAAGTTCATTCTCTTGCGTCGCACTGATGTTCTTAAGGTGTTTCTCCATTTCAGCAAATTCGCTCTGTGCCTTTTGTTCATCGTTATTCACCTTAGTTTGCTGTTCTTGCAGCGCACGTAGTTCCATAGCCAATTTCTGCTGCTGTTTTTCAAGCTCTTGTAGTTGCAAAGTGTTTTTTACGTGTTGCTCTTGAGTTACGCGCAACTGTTCCAATTCTTTATGCTGTTTAAGCAGAAGATCTTTTAGGGAGGCAATCAGTGCTGTGAGCCTTTTGAGTCGGTGGGCAATAAATCGCTCCTGTGTGGAAAATTGTGACGCAAGAAATTTCTTACGTGATGCCGACAAATTTTGCTCGCACAGTGGACAGCTTGGGTTGTTTTCATCAAGCGCCATGATTCTTTTTTGCTGCAACAGCTCGAGCTCATTACTTAATGCAGTGCCCTGCGTGCGGTAACCATGATAAAAACTTTTACGTTTTTCAAACTGTTTTTCAAGTGTCGCGTACTTCTGTTCATACCCAAAATTCTGCTGTAGTGATTTTTTGAGTGTTGTCACTTCATCGGTAGCTTTGGTGATTTCGGATTTTTTTGTAATGATTTCTTGTTCGAGATCTTTTTTAGTTTTCTTAAGAGTTTCAAATGTAATCTGCACCCGTTGACTATGTGTTTGTGCTTCTAATACGTGTTTGTGAAATGAATCTCGAAATTTTCGCTCAGCTTCCTGCACATGTTCCTTAGCAGCAAGACATTGTTCGCGTAATTCTAGAGTTGTTTGCAAATTTTTCTGGTGCTGTGCAAGCTGCTGCATCAACTGTTGCTTGTTATTGTCAAGCTCGTGCATATTTGCGGTGAATTGCGTGCGACGTAAAGTGCGCCAGGTATCGCGCGCAGTTCTTAGCTGCTGCCGGGATTCCTGCTCTTGTTGCAAAAGTTGTTGAAGGCTAAATTGATGCAAAGAGAGTTGTTGCTGTTCTTGTTGCATCTTCTTAAAGCTTGTTTCAAGGGATTGCTGCTGCTTTATATGCTCCTGTTCTTTTGTCATAGTGTTGGCAAGCGTCTGTAATAAGTTAGCATGTTCTCCAGTAAGCTCTGTCTTTTTTTGTAATTCTTGGCCAAGTTTTTCTTGGTACAATTGGAGCCCTTGTTTTTCGGTAATTATTTTCCTTGCCTTTTCAAGCGCTTGCCGGCGCACGAGCTCATATTCTTGCAGTCCTAGGATGCATGCCAAGATCTCTTTGCGCTCTTTAGGGGACTTGGTGGAAAATTCATGCGATTGGCCTTGGCGCAGAAAAGCAGAATTGATGAATGATTCATAGCCGAGTCGTAATGTTTGTTCAATAACTTCTTGTGTGCCGCGGATAGTTTTTTCACTGAGCGGAATCCATTTAGCGGTATCTTGTTCGATAATCCCAAATTCCAACTGCGCAAGCGGTTTGCCATACGTTTGCATGTATTCCCGCTTGATGCGATAGTGTGTGCTATTGCAGATAAAATCCAGACTCACCATCATCTGCGTTTGCCCAAGATGGAGCAATCCCTGGTCCGGCTTTGCGGTGCCAGAAACTTTGCGCGCTTGTCCCCAGACTGCCCACGTGATGGCATCAAGCAGAGCGGATTTGCCATGGCCATTTTTGCCCGACAGACAAATGAGTGGATAGGCACCAAAATCTATGGTTTGTGTTTCGGAGCCATAGCTAAGAAAATTCTTTATATGCAGTTGTAATGGAATCATAGATTGATCGTTTTCATTTTTTTGCTTGACGAAATTATCGTAACACCTTTTACTATACGCAACATTTTAGAACAAACATATTATTTAAGGGAGTTTTTTATGATTGGCTTGGCAAAACATTTCGCGTTGAGTGTCAAAATAGGACTTTTAGTAGCATGCACTGCTGTCTCAGTGCAAGGTGTTCATAAAATCTACATAACTTCTGAGCAAGCTGAAGCATTGTGCGATCAGCTTTTTCACATGATAAAAAAAGATAATTTTGAGCCGGATCTTATTATTGGCTTATCACGTGGCGGACTTGTTCCGCTCGGCTATTTAGCTGGCGAAAAGTTATTTGATGTTCGTACGGTGTATTCTTTAGGTGTTCAGTCATACGATCGTATGCAACAGGGCAATATTAGTCTCGTTTTTCCTTTCCATATTGATGATATTAAACAATTCCATTCTATTTTAGTTATCGATGACATTGTGGATACTGGCAAAACGATTGCGTTTGTTAAAGAACTTTTTGAGAAACATGGCATTACGGCGACGGTTAAATTTGCAGCGCTCTATTACAAGTCGCAACGTTCTTTTATGAAGCCTGATTATTATGTTGAAGAAACTGATGATTGGGTAGTGTTCCCTTGGCAAAGTTGAGTTATTCATAGCTCGGGATTTATGAAGTTTTTTCATGTATTATTTCTTAGTACAAGTCTGATTTTTTGCTCGCAAAAAAGGATATTCGCTATGCAAGACACTATCTTTAGAATGTATGATATTCGTGGAAAAGTGGGTTCTGAATTAGTTATCGAAGAAACCTATGATCTCATTCGCGCTGCAGGCTATTATCTAACAACTAAAAATTCTGCCCTTAAAACGGTTGCGGTAGGCATGGATGGGCGCTTGAGCTCACCTGCAATTAAGGCCGAAGTTTGCCGAGCATTACGTGATAGTGGGCTTGATGTACAATTTATCGGCATTTGTCCTTCACCAGTACTCTATTTTGCTCTTAACACACTGCCTGTTGATGCGGGCATCATGATCACGGCTTCTCACAATCCTAAGGAATATAACGGATTTAAAATTTGTCTTGGTAAGACTGCGTTGTGGGGCGAAGAGATCCAGGAACTAAAAAAGCTGTATAAAGCAAAAAAGAGCATCTCATCAGTAACGCAAGGGGCATACGCTGAACTTTCTCTAATTCCTACCTATGTTGATTATCTAAAAAATTTGTTCCCAAATTTAGTTGGCATGCAACTTCCCATGGTTTTTGATTGTGGCAATGCAGCCACTGGTGTTGTGATGCCTTTATTAGTGCAAAAAATGCAATGGCCAAACGCGCAACTTTTGTATGCAGAACTTGATGGCAATTATCCCAACCATGACGCAGATCCAGTGGTTGAAGAAAATATGCAGGATGTGAAAAAGATTTTGCATTCGACGGGGACTCAAGTTGGCATTGGCTTTGATGGTGATGGCGACCGCATGGCCGCCATGACCAAAAGTGGTCTTTTAGTGCCTGGTGATCTCATGCTTGCATTGCTCTGCAAATCGTATGTGCAGCAACACCCAGGCGCTACTATTGTGTGTGATATCAAAAGCTCGTCGGGTTTACTAGAAGCTGTCGCAAATTGGGGTGGCGTTGCGTGTCTTTCGCCGTCAGGTCACTCGTTAGTCAAAAAAAGTATGAAGGAGCACAAGGCTCTGGTTGCTGGTGAGTTGAGCGGTCACTACTTTTTTTATGATCGTTATTTTGGCTATGATGATGGCATTTATGCCGCACTACGCTTGCTAGAGCTTTTGCACCAAACAGGAAAACCTCTCCAAGAACTGGTAGCGGAATTGCCACAAAAAATCAGTTCGCCTGAATTTCGCATCGAATGCGATGAGCAGAAAAAGTGGACTATTGTTGAAGCGGTAAAACAAGAACTTGCACAACTACCCGATGCGAAAATGATTACCATCGACGGCATTCGTGTCACTCTTGCAAAAGGATTAGGCATCCTGCGCGCATCAAATACACAACCGGTATTGAGCCTGCGCTTTGAGGCCGATTCAGATGGTGATATGCGAGAGCTAAAAATGGTATTTATTGGAGCCCTCGAGCATTATCTTGATGGTGCAGCGCTGCGTAAACAGATTATGTAGGAATGTTGCATTGAGAAAAATTGGTTTACATGTTCGTCTGACAAGTTCATTTTCTGATCTTTTGCGCGTGGCAGTATCTTTGCACATGCCCATATTCCAATGTTTTTTTATCACAAAGGCAGGTTCAGTCATCGAGCTTTCAGACGAGGAAATTGCGTCGGCACGCGCATTTATGCAAGATCATTTTTCATTTCGCTATGTCCATGCTTCCTACTGGAGCAATCTAGCGGGAATTAAGCAAAGTCGTCATCGCGTACTCATGAAGGAGCTTGATCTTGCCCGACGGTTAGAATTTACCCACATTATTATGCATGCAGGATCGGCAAAAGGGGCACGCGACCGACGAGAGGGCATTGATGCACTCGCAAAGGCGGTCAATGGACTTATTAAAGAAGACGATGCACTCAAGATAGTTCTTGAGAACACTGCCTATCATGATATGTCTATTGGTGGCAGTTTTAAAGATTTTTATGAGCTTCTGCAAAAAAGTGGATAACCCAAAACGACTTTATTTTTGTGTAGACACCGCCCATGCCTATTCATTTGGCTATGAGCTGACTAGCCCAGAAAAAATGGATGCTTTTATTGGTGAGTTGCACACAACTATTAGTTTAGAAAAAATCGAACTCATTCATCTCAATGATACCTCTAGTAATTTAGGTTCAAATCAAGATCGTCATGCTTTGCCAGGTGAAGGAAAGATTGGTGAAGAAATGCTCAAACGATTTGTCTTGGATCCACGCTTGATCAAAATACCTATTATTATTGAGCCACCGTTGATTGCTTTTGAGCAACAGCAACAGTTGCTAGCAAGAATTCATTCTTGGTATGATGCTAGGTAGCAATAATTTAGCCCCTTTTCGCATTTTTTCGCAGGTAATATGATGAAAAAAAGTCTGCTCATACTAACAACTTTATCGCTATTTACATGCT
>JABDCY010000030.1:0-2956 GCA_013287855.1 Candidatus Babelota bacterium
CAGCAAACAAATGAAGCTCCAGCAGCTTCGTAGGCCGTTAAAAATTGCGCACAAGAGTCGCGAGCTATTTTTTTAAATTCATCATAATTCATCCAACAACCCTCTGCTATCTCGCTTTCTTGAATATGTATCTCATGTGATAATGGACGCAATAAGCAGCAAAAGGTAATGTTGGATATTGCTTCGGTATAAGGAGGATTGTGTTGCTGTCGCCATGCCACTATACCTAAAAATTCACAATCTATACCTGTTTCTTCTTTTACTTCTCTGACTGCCGCCGCTCCTATGTCTTCGGAAAAGTTTGCGCAACAAAAACTGTGGAATATGTGTCCCCTGCGAAAGTTGTTGTATGCTGTAAGCATTCGTTGCAGCATCACCATACAGGCTTTTTTGTTGTTGCGATGCATCGGTTGGGTACCAACAACAGATCATAACATCATCATGAGGACCCTGCAGTTGATATGACATCCGCCCGAGGTGGTAGGAACCGGTTGGCACAGGCAACGGGTGCATAATGGGCGATAGATATCAAAAAATTCCACCAAATATAATGGCCACCAAAAATACACAAGCTAATATCACTTTCAAGATCTTCATTTTTTACTCATCTAAATTGCACAAACAGCTTGCTTCACATGTCAAACTACGCCCTAGCTTTTATTGCTGCAAGTTAACTTGTCTGTAATATCTTGAAGTACCTTTTCATAACCTTCAATATCATTAACAATTTCCCAAGCACGTCGGTATTCAGAAGAGGCAAATTTGCGGTAAGATTCATCAAGAAATTTTAACATATCAGGTTGGAGCTTAAGATATACCATTTTTTGTATGGCCATCAGATGTATATGTTCACGGACATGAATATGCTCGTTACCATATTTTGTAAGAAGAGCCGATTCACCATTAATAGCATCATCAACCCAAATATGAAGTAATTCATGAAAAACCAACGCAGCGAACGCATCTTCGCGACTTATAGGTTCTTCCCACAGTTCAGAATCAAGATAAGAGCGTAAACCTAAAACCAAAAAATTGCTGCTTCCATAACCTAGATTTGCTCCTAAAAAAATAGTTACCGTTCTGCGTTTCTGTTTAAACCCACAATTAAATAAAGAAAAAATCTCGCCAAAAAGTATTGGACCCTGCTCTGTCCAGGATGCGATTAAACGAGGAAGACTTTTCCTAAACTGTTCTTTTTGGGTGCTCTCTATTTTCTTAAATCCAAATTTGTTTTTAAAAAACAACGAGCCAACTACATCTATAAGTTGGCCACACCAATCATACTTAAATACTAATTCTGGACTTGATATCTGCGCTTGCATCGTTACTGCTAAACTCGCCAAAAGCACTAAAAATATTTTTAGTGCTAAGACTCGATCGAATTTGAATGTCATGTCTTGCTTTCTGCTTTTCATATAACAAATCAAAGCTGTTGTAATTCTGTTGTATTACTCTGGATTTTCTCATGGGAACAACCTACAATATATCATACATTTTGCCATTATTAAGAGGGTATATGACAACTACTACAGCAGCACTTATCTGGATAACAACCATTTTGCAACAAGCTAACATTCCCTTTCAGATCACTGGTGGCCTTGCCGCGCGAGCATATGGCGCCACAAGAGAATTAGCCGATATTGATATAGAGATCCCCGAAGACAGGTTTATTGATCTTCAAGACAAAGTAAGTGATTTTGTAGTACGCGAACCTTATCGTGATCAAGAAGAGCCATGGGATTTACTGTTAATGACCTTACGCTATAAAAACCAAGATATTGATATTAGCGGTGCCTATACTACAAAAATCCTTGATAAAACCACTCATCAATGGGTCAATTGTGTAGCTGACTTTTCAAAATCGGTCACCGTAAATATACTTGGCATCGACCTGCCCGTGATTCCACTTGAAGATTTACTTGCTTATAAAAAAATATTATCTCGCGATGTTGATATTATCGATATTAATCAAATTAAGAGCCTATCTATAAATTAGAGCATGTCCGAAAATTAATGTTGCCAAGCTGAAACTGTGAGACATGATAATCACCTTGTGTCATCCTGAACTTGATTCAGGATCCATGCATCGAATTACCAAAGAGCCTGCAGTGTAAATTAATTTTATTAACTACATCATTAGATAACTTTTTTCTTTTATTAAGTCAGGCTGATTATGGGCCATGGATCCTGAAACAAGTTCAGGATGACAAACGTTGGTTATCAAGCTTTTTTTAGATTGTTAGAATTTTCGGATAAGCTCTTATCTTTATGATAATGATTCTTTGATCCAATAGTGCATGCTATGTTCTTTTTCTTTTGCTTGGCCCTGCGGTTGAATGGTCGTCCACCTGAAATGTATCGCCATCGAGGTTTTTGCATAACCTAATGCGGTCCACAGCGGATCTAATTCTTTATAATTTTTTGGTTTTAACGGATGTTCTTTATGACTTTCAGTAACAAAACACCCTTTTGTATAACCAAACTGATGATGTGCAACCCGCTCCAGCGCTTGAAAAAGCTGAGTACACAAATTATGACCACGATGCTCTGGCATGACAATTACTTCTGAAAAATAATAATAATCTTCTGGATTTAAGCCGGCAGCTTTGAAAATATCTTGAGATCCATTAAAATGCGCATCGAATTCGACAAAGGATGTTCCTGTAATAAATCCTACGGGATTATTATCCACATACGCAACCGCCACTGCGCTCTGTGATAACTTTGAAAACCAATCAAGATATCTATATTCTTCATCGATATTTCCCTCGTACAAGTAGGGATATTCTCGGAATATGGCAATGCGTTGTTGAGCAACAAAAGGAATCAACGATCGCACTTCTGTCCCAATTAATACGTGAATCGAATAGCGCTCAGCATTCGATGCTGATTTTAATATAGTTGTCATCAATGCCATCCAAATTAAACAAATAAAAAATCGCTGAGATATCATAGT
>JABDCY010000030.1:2966-10978 GCA_013287855.1 Candidatus Babelota bacterium
CTTTAGAAAGGCTCTTGCCTGTAATTAATAATCATATATTCTGGCAGTATACTTAATAATACAGCATAATAATGCATCAAAAGATACTCCTGTTGAAAAAATCCTTTAAAGGTTCTAAAAATGAATAAGATACCAAAAGACAAGATCATTAAGGTGATAGAAATTTTTTATCCCAATGCCAAGATTTATCTTTTTGGTTCAAGAGCGCGAGGCACCAATGAAGAACAATCTGATATCGATATTGCAATTGATGCCGGCCTTCCTATCCCCATGGCTAAAAAAAGGTCAAATCTTAAGTATGATTGATGCCCTCAATATTCCTCAAAAAATAGACATCGTTGATTTTCAAAGAGCTCCCCAAGCGCTAAAAGAAAATATTCTCAAAGAGGGGATTTTGTGGAAAAGTTAGATAAATCTCATACTAAATTTTCCAGATCCCTTGATGCATTAGGACGTAATCTAGATTTCTTTAGTAAGCAAACACGAATATTAGAGCCTGTTGAACACGAAAGCAAGATAGCTGGCACGATAAAACTCTTAGAGATCTGTTATCGGCTCGTTTCGTGAGTAATTGCATGGTCATCATCTTTGCCAACTGTTTTTACCCAGATATTAAATACACCATCAAGTGGAGCGCAGTAGGCAAGTTGTTTGCCATTGGGAGAAATTTGTAGAGAACTTTTTTCTGCATTGCCAAATAATACATTGAGAAGGATTAAGGGAGCCTGTGAGTTACATAACGAAAAACTTGTAACCAGGACAATGAATAGCATTGAGCATACGATCTTCAAATATTTGATTGCCACAAAAATTCTCCCTTAAAAAAAATTTTAATCATTGACGCGTGTCATCCAGTCAGATTTTTTAAGTCGATGAAGTACATGCCAACTTAACGGATGTCCCTCAGGCAATCGTGCATGATCAAAATCATCTGCCACATTATGAGTCATGCTCTAATTTGCAATGGTTTGCCGCCACAGCAAGTCATATTTTAGAGCTCATCTTTTCCCTCGAGGAGTCGCTGGTAATAACTAGAATGCTTTTTTAGCTGTTCAGCGGTGTACACTTTTATATCTTTTGATTCGGACAGAAGTGACAAGTCTATAAGACCTGTTGCATCTTTAAGGGTTTTTAATCTATGTGCTATTACTAATGTAATGGCAAATGATGACAATTCGCGAATCATTGCCGTGACTGCCAGTTCACTAATTTCATCTAAACTGCTCGTTGGCTCATCAATTAAAATAAGTGCCGGCTTGTAGAACCAAGCACGCAAATATAAACCGGCGAAATTTAGCCGTTGACGTTGGCCACCAGATATGTTTAATGCACCTTCCCCTAAAACTGTATCTAACCCTTGATGTTCGCTTAAAATTGTTTCCAGTCCAACACGTCGTAAAATTTCATAAAGATGCTCATCGGTGTAACCATGATCTTCTGCAAGACCAAAAAGGAGGTTATACCGAACCGAGCCTTTTACACTTGTCGCAATTTGTCCCTGCAAAGCGATCAATTGACGACGAATCTTATCGGTAACATTGTAAATATCAATGTTATTAATAAAAACAGTTCCCTCTAAAGGCTTTAATTGACCACCCAGAATGGAAAGCAGTGTTGTTTTACCTACACCTGAGGGGCCGATGACACCAAATAAGTTATCGTGCTGTTTTATAATGGGTTCTATTTTTAACGAGTGACCATTGAAAATCTTGGCTGCGTCATAACCAAATGAAATATCTTGAGCGGTAAGTGTATTCTGTTTCTTTTTTTCTATTAAAAGTTCTTGCCCTTCAAATACCGGAATCGTCTGTTTTCCAAAATGAGGCATAAACTCAAAAAGATCTTTAATCGCAGCGTAACCTCGCATATATCTTCTGAATGGCTGTAATATCTTTATAAGTGGTTTAGTTGTTTGTATATAGGCAAGCATAAGTCCAATGGCAAAAGTCAATGTTGTTAAATTATTATAAACCCTATATACAAAATACCCGAGTAACAATATTATCGATAGAGTATATAAAAGAGATAAGATTCTCGAAGTCCAAGCATATGCCAACCACAAGTCTTTTTCAACTTTGCTATTGATACTAATTTTTTGTGTTAATTTCTCTTTCATATAATCTGTCGCAAATGTTGCACGTATTAGATGAATTTGAGCCAAATTCTCAAAAGCAACGGCTTTAAAATCATCATCTGTTTTAATAAATGCATTCTCCCATTTTTGGCATGAATAACGCGCAAAATAATAACCGTAGCTGATTGTAATAGCTAAGCAACCTGCAATAACTAGAACTAGAACTAGTGAATATTGACTTAATATAATGAGCATTGCTCCAATACCAATTACGAGCGGCGCAAATTCATAGGTAATTTGATCAAAAACTTCTTCGTATCCCCGGGCTGCTCTTTCTATTTTAGCTAAAATAACGCCACTCGAGCGCTTAACATGGTAATGCGGATCAATTTTGAGCAAATATTGATGGGCACTATAATAGAGGCTATGAATACATTGCAGTTGAAATCTTGCGCCTAGAGGTACTTGCAAAATAAGATTTAATTCTGACAATATCCATAAACCTGTTGCGGCAGCAAAGAAATGCCAATTGCCTGATTCTAGTACAAAGGCCACTAACAAAGGAACCATGGTCCAGAAAAGATCCCGTAAAAGCACCGAGAAAAATACAACAGCAGCTAACCATTTCTGGTCTACAATAATTTTCCACCAGGGTTTAGTAAAATCTATCGCAATTAATTTAACAGTATTCTTCATAGCGCATCCCAAATTTGTAGTATTTCGGCAAGATCTACATGCTGATGCAGCCAGAGCAATATTAAGACATGTTTGATCACCACAAGATTTTGCTTTAAAAATGATTTTGTAATCAATCCATTGTATTAAAATAAATTTTCATCATCAATGCGTGCCATCCAGTCAGATTTTTTAAGTCTATAGAACACATGTCTACGCAATGGGCCTTCTGGTTTCTCAGGATGATCAAAATCACTTTCAGGCTCACGAAGCATACCAAGTTTTTCCATAACCCGTTGCGAGCGTACATTACCAACAACTGCGAAAGAAACGATCTCAGGTAAATTAAGCACCTCAAATCCAAATTTTAGAGCTGCTTGTGCTCCTTCAGTGGCATATCCATGCCCCCAAGAGTCATAAGCTAATCGCCAACCAATTTCAACTGCTGGTGTAAAAGAGGCAGTAAATTGCACATTAGTTAATCCTATAAATCCAATAAATTTGCCTGTTGATTTTACCTCCACTGCCCAAAAGCTCCATCCGATCTTTTCGATGGCATCGGCAAAATGCTTGGCTTGAAGATCGCTTTCTTCTCGCGTTAACATTGAAGGAAAAAATTCTCTAACTCTAGGATCAGCATTCATGGCAGCAAATGGTTCTAAATCAGATTCGCGCCATTGACGCAAAATGAGGCGTGGGGTTGTGAGGGTAGTCATAATTCTTGGCTCAAATTTGTTGGGTTAATAGGGTAAATTGATGCCTATCGAAACCGACTGATAGGTTTGATTCAGTAAGCACCAGATAGCTTTCAGGCCTGTATGGTGGCGTATTTACACAACCAATTATAAAGTTCTTATCGGGAATAGTAAAATGGGCTTTGTAGGGAGGAATTATCACAACGTCGCCTGCAGAGGCAGCTTGTTTGTTACCACCAACGAATACATCTGCAGTTCCTTGCAATACAAAATAAATTTCCAAGTCTGGATGATAATGTGGCTCTGCAAAGGCTATCTTGCGCATATCTACAACAGCAAAACTTTCATTGTCTCTGTTGAGAAAATTAGGCAATTCATAAATCATGCCATTGGGTGACGTTATTGGCCGGCAGTCCTGTATAAATTCTTGCCAACTATTTTTGCTGTTAAAAAATTGCTGCCATGCCGCAATAAGTTCTTGTATCTCAATTTGTTTCATACGTGCTCCTCACTCACCATGGACAAGAATGCCTTCGGTATACAGATCTTTTGACTTTGCAGATTATCATATGTTAAAAACAATAACAGCAATTTTGCATGAGCTTCATCGAATGGTTATGTCAGAACTCACAAGCTTTATTCAGTCGAAAAAAATAGATGAATAAATTCACTATCTTAGCATTAGTACTTAGTATTTTCTTTCAACCTCAAGGAACTGTCATGGCACATATATGGGATGCAGAACACGCCATAAGCTCCGAGCACGCTTTGGAAATTATTCAACATCAGTTTCCTGAACTCAACGCTAAACACATAAAATTTTTGGACAATGGCTGGAACAATAGCGTCTATGTAATAAATGATGAACTTATTTTTCGGTTCCCGCGACGAGGGCGCGCAGTGCCGTTAGTAGCGCACGAAGTTTATATTTTACCTAAAATCGCTCCTTTACTCGAGTTGCAAATACCAATTCCACTATGGGCTGGCAAGCCACATGCTGATTATCCATGGCAATTTATGGGCTATCGTATGCTGCCGGGCACAACTGCATGTCAGGTGGATCTTACTGATGCTGAAAGAAGCGCACTCGCCGCACCCTTAGCACGATTTTTAGCGACGCTGCATGCTATCCCCGTCTTGCAAGATTTTAGACAGCATTTACCGCAACCTACCTTTATTCAAGTGGACAAGCAGGTCATAATTCCCAAGATCCTTACCGATCTACAAGAGCTCGAATCCTTGGGATTGTTAAAAAACAAAGAACAATTGTATGCAATTGCCAACGAAGCACAAACACTCCGCTCTGCTCAATACACTACTCTTGTACACGGCGATCTGCATATCAGACACCTTTTACTTAATGTTGACCGCCAATTAACCGGGATCATTGATTGGAGCGATGTGCACATTGGCGACCCAGCAGTTGATATTTCTATAGCCCACAGCGTTTTGCCACCACAAGCTCATGCTACCTTTAGAAAAAACTATGGCGAAATTTCTCAAGAAACGTGGTTGCTTGCTCGTCTGAGGGCGTTGTGTCATTGTATCGCCATGGTTCTTTATGGCCATAAAGTCCACGATACGAATCTTGAGCGTGAAGGCCAACGTGGTCTTGCCTATATTGCACAACAAATCACGGTTTAAATCTTTATGGTATTCAAATACTTTTATTGTAATATCATAATGATGTCAGTTTTATGCAACCGAGTGAATAATTATGATGTTGTCAAAAAAATTTACCACAAATGTGATCGACATCTGGGGCATACAAGGTCAACGATGGCTTGAAGAACTTCCACTTACTATCGCTATGTTGAGCAAACATTGGCAACTTATCGATCTTAAGATATGTGAGCATCTTAGCTATCATTTTGTAGCCACAGCATTTAGCAATGTTTCTCAACAACCTGTTGTGATAAAAATTGGTTACGATCATGATGCAATTTTTCAAGAACAAAAAGCGCTTAATTTTTATGCTGGACACGGCTGTGTAAGAATCTTTGATTATTATGAACCTTTGAATGCACTTTTGCTCGAGAGGCTCGATCCTGGCACCACGCTCGCTTCTTTGTTTCCAGTGCATGATCAAACAGCAGTGCTGCATGCAGTTAACGTCATGAAACAATTACATGCCGTTCCATTAAATTCTGCTACTGCACAATTTCCAACTATTGCTGATTGGCTAGCAGGATTAGAAAAAGAATTCCCGCAAGCTCCAGCTTATCTACAACTGCATTTGCCAAAAGCGCGAACTCTAGCGCAACAGCTTCTGCAAACTCAGGCGAGTCCTGTTGTGCTCCACGGTGATTTGCATCATGAAAATATTTTGCTTCATCATGATACCTGGACCGCCATTGATCCCAAAGGAGTGATCGGGGAACCGGCCTACGAAGTTGGTGCTTTTATTCGCAATCCAATACCTAGTTTGCTCAAGCAAGAAAATATGAGAGAAATACTTGCTCAACGTTTGGATCTTTTTGCTCAAGAACTCATCATGGACCGGCAATGCCTCAAAGAATGGAGTTATGTGCAAGAAGTGCTTGCCGATTGTTGGTCGCTGGAAGACGGTAAAAATCCCGAGGAGCTTTTTGATCTTGCTTCTGTAATTGAGGCTGCATAAGAGAGCAGTAAACATAAAATTCCTCAGATAGGGCTTAAACCCTGGCTAAAACCAGGGTTTTTTATTTTTTAAAAAAAGGTTAAAATAGTTCTTGACCCTCACGTTACGTTATGCTTTACACTATCATAAAGATAAGGAAAAAACGATGGCCACGTGGTATGTAAATGATCTGAGTAAACTAACGCATGTTTCGGTGCGAGCGCTCCACCATTACGATGCCTTAGGACTACTCAAACCTTCTGTACGACTCGCAAATGGCTATCGAGTATATAACTGGGACGATGTACTAAAATTGCAGCAGATTGTAGCACTCAAATCATTTGGCTTTAAACTGTCAACCATCCGCACCATGATGAAAGAGCAGGGCAACTTACTTGAGCAACTTAAGATTCAACAAAAGTTTGTGCGGCAACAACTTGCATCGCTACAGGAAGCTGATCAGATTCTCACCAAAGTTTTGCGTAATACCAGAACTAGTACTGCAGTAGATCCCTCAACCATTTTTAATTTATTAGAGGTTTATTATATGACAAAACGACTTGAAAAAAGCTGGGTTGGCAAAATTTTAACACCACAACAGCTTGATGAATTTGTGCAACTCGAGAAAAAATTTACCATGCCAGAACATATCAACTATGGCAAACGCTGGGCGGTACTCATTGCAAAGGTACGACAACATTTGCATGAAGACCCGCAAAGTGCGATAGGCAAACAACTGAGCACGGAATGGATGGAACTGGTAAATGAATGGTATGGCGATAAACCTGCACTTAAAAATGCTTTGTGGAAAGCTTTTAAAGAAGGCAAAATTCCCACAAAAGATAACGATTTTCCGATAGCCGATATTAGTCCAGAAATGGCTAAATGGATTGATGCAGCAGTAACAACGAAGGGAAAGAAATAACATGGATTCTATAATTAAAACTAATGGCCTGACTAAAACTTTTATGTCGGGCACTAAAGAAGTTAAGGCAGTTGATGGCATTAATTTAGCGGTCAAAAAAGAAATTTTTGGTCTTCTTGGACCGAACGGTGCTGGCAAAACAACGACCATGCGAATGCTTACCACGTTGTTAAAACCAACGTCGGGAACGGCACTTATTGCTGGCCATGACCTTACAACGCAAGCTGACATGGTGCGCAGATCGATCGGATACGTGAGTCAAACCGGTGGTTTGGAACGCAGCGCATCGGCACGAGAAAATTTGGTGTTGCAGGCACGTCTTTATGGCTTGAGCCAGGTGGCTGCTGAGCAACGCACGCAGGAATTAATTATCGCACTTGCACTTGAACCATTTGCTGATCGTGCGGTTGAGACGTATTCAGGTGGTCAACGACGCAGAGTGGACCTTGCTATGGGCATGGTGCATAAACCAAAAATATTGTTCTTAGATGAACCCACGGTTGGCCTTGATCCTGCAAGTCGCGCCCACGTGTGGCAAGAGGTTAAACAACTGCACGAAGCAGGTACCACCATATTTTTAACTACCCACTATTTAGATGAAGCGGATATGTTGTGTGATCGCATTGCCATTGTTGATCACGGTAATTTGGTAGCACTTGATACTCCTCAGGCATTAAAACGCGCCATCGCAAGCGATGTAATTTTGCTTGGGATGCCAGCTGCAAAATTAGAGACGGTGGTGCCAGAAGAACTATTCAAAGGCCTTGAAGATATTCGTGAAGTAAAAAAAGAGGCAGATGGTGTGCGCTTCTTGGTGCATCATGGCGAAGCATTGCTGCCAAAGTTGTTAAAAATATGTGACAATGCTGGCATTGCCATAACTACTATCTCATTGCATAAACCGACGCTGGATGATGTATTCCTGCAAAAAACCGGTCGATCTTTTATTAAAACTAATCAAGAAGGCGCTTAATTATGAAATTGATGCATGATACGTGGCTTATTTTTAGAAGAAGTTTACAAATTACCTTGCGCAATCCGGTG
>JABDCY010000030.1:10988-11494 GCA_013287855.1 Candidatus Babelota bacterium
GGTGTGGATTGTGTTTGGCATGTTCCAACCATTATGCTTTTTGCTGTTGTTTGCACCATTGCTAGAAACACTAACAGGCAATCCGGCTTTTGGGGAAGGCGGCTCGCTCGTAATTTTTACGCCAGGTCTTTTGGTGATGATCGCCTTATACGGCACTTCATTTGTTGGATTTGGGCTTATTGATGAAATTCGTTCGGGCGTTATTGAACGCTTTAGAGTAACACCAATTAATCGCATAGCATTGCTACTAGGTAGATCATCACGTGATGTACTGGTGTTGCTCGTGCAAACACTCTTTTTGCTAGCTCTTGCATGGATTCTTGGCCTTTCTGCAGCATGGGGCGGCGTAGCTCTTTCATTATTGCTGGTCATGTTGATCGGCTTTACGATGTCTGCTGCATCCTATGCCGCTGCACTTGCGTTGCAATCTGAAGATGCATTAGCACCACTTATAAACTTTTTTTTGCTACCGTTACAATTACTTGCCGGAATTACCTTGCCCTTGA
>JABDCY010000031.1 GCA_013287855.1 Candidatus Babelota bacterium
CCTATCATGTTCTTGGTGGGGCAATTTGTCCGTTGGAAGGTATTGGTCCTGAAAATTTAACCATCGAGCATTTGATAGAGCGGGTGAAAGCAGGAGCTCAAGAAGTTATTTTGGCTACCAACCAAACACCAGAAGGTGAGGCAACGGCCGCTTATATTGCAAGTAAATTAAAAGGATTTCCCGTAAAAATTTCATGTTTAGCGCGTGGTGTGCCGGTAGGTTCATCGCTTGAATTTATGGATCGTTTGACGGTGTATAAAGCTTTGTCCGAACGTCGTCCATTTTAACGTGTAAAGGAATATTTCAGTGATAGTGAGATTAGAAGATCAAGATGTGTCTGTTCATGCATTGCGCATGCGTCAGCTTATCGATGATATAAAATTAGAGCATCCCAAGGTGGAAAAAGGAGTTGTTCTCCTTGTGGCAAACTTTGAAGAAGAGCGTTATCATTTTCGACAAGAAAGTTCATTTTATTACTTAACAGGTATTCAAGAACCTGGGGCAGTGGCGCTTATTGATCTCAATGGTTCTTCAGCTACGTTAATGCTTCCTCATTTTGTGGGCAATCGAACTCAGTGGGTGTATCAGCCTTATGAATTGACCAAAGAAATCGTACAGCAGCTTGGTTTTCATGATATTCAAACGCTTGGCGAACCATGTACGGGTTATCAATCACATCCATTTTTTGATAAACAAGATTATGCAAAATTGCTTGAACGGCTTGAAAAAGTTATCAGTGAAGGTGGCACGATTTTCACCGTATATCCTCCTTCAGCATATGGGTATGTGTATCAACGCATCATTATCGATCGTCTCAAAGGCTTGCTGCCAAGTCTTGCATCACATATAGTCGATATTTCACGTGTCGTTGCAAATTTGCGCCGCAGTAAAGATATGCGTGAAATTGAAACCATGTACAAAGCAGTGCATATTACTATGCTCGCACAGGAAGCTGCTGCAAAAACTATTCAAGCCAATGTTCCTGAGTGCCAAGTGCAGGCAACCATAGAATACGTATTTACAGGATCTGGTGGGCATGCGGCATTCCCGAGCATTGTAGGCAGCGGAAAATATTCCACGGTGCTGCATTACAATGTAAACAATGAGGTCTTGAAAGACGGTGACTTAGTTGTTGTTGATATTGGAGCTGAATATAATTATTATTGCGCCGATCTTACGCGAACCTATCCTGTTTCAGGTAAATTTACCGTGCGACAAAAAGAGATTTACTCAATTGTGCTTGATGCGCAAAAATATATTGCAAGCATTGCAAAACCAGGCTTTTGGTTGTCTTCAAAAAATCATCCAGAAAAATCGCTTAACCATCTTGCGCACAAATATATTGAAGAGCGCGGCTACGGCAAATATTTCCCGCATAATATTGGCCATTTCTTAGGGCTTGAAGTGCACGATGTTGGCGATTATGAAAAGCCATTAGAAGAGGGTGATGTCATCACCATAGAACCTGGAATTTATATAGCAGAAGAAAATCTTGGTGTGCGTATCGAAGATAATTACTGGGTTGTCGAAGATGGTATAGTTTGCTTGAGCGAAGAACTGCCTAAAGAGCCAGAAGATATCGAGCTTTTCATGGCGGAAGCTAAAGTTTCTTAAATTCGATTGAACAAAAAAAAGAGTGGTAAGATTTTCCCCACTCTTTTTTTTTTTGCATTTTTAAGCTTTTTCTTGTCGTGCAGCAGTATTTTTCAATAAATTGTGGGGGCGTTCTGCTGGTAGTCGTTCTGCTAATGGCGAGAAAAGGTATGTGAGAGATGCTGCCGTTGCAGTACTTCCTGCCCATATAAATCTATTCGATGATTGAGCTTTTTCTGGAATGTCACTGGTAGAAATACCCGTATAAAGGGACCCTAAGCCAAACGTTAATATCAGAAGTGCAGCATAATTCCGCGGATTTGTAGCATTACATAATCCATAATACAAATTGGTCAAGCCATGATATAAATCAACCGCTAAATCTCCAATGCTAGCGGGAAATGGTCTAATTACTTCTGTAAGTTCTGACACGTGCCGATGCACTACTCTATCAAATCCAACAACGATATTTGGATCATCCTTGGGCGAGTCATATGGTTCAAGATACGGTGGAGCGATAAAATTTGCATCAAATTCTATCGGAGTTATTTGTTCTTGCTTTATTACGCCAGAAAGTTTGGGTTCTTTTTTTTGAGTTTCTTCGCCCGCGATACTGAAAATAGTTGATAACAGCACAAGCATAAAAAATTTCTTTACATGTCCATTTATTTGCATAACGCTTTCTTTCATTTTGACTTTATATCATGCTTGTAATTGTGTTGGTATTTTGCTTCCTTGCATGTACATAAATAGAAGTCCCGCTAATGTCATAGTAGATCCGCTCGCAATTTGTATATATGCTGCGCGTTCTTTTTCTTTATCGCCTAAGCTTTGACAACCGTTTTTTATTACGAGTCCACCCATAATAACAAATACAAAACCCGCAGAAAACTTACCAAATGAAATTGCTTGCGAATATAGTGTATTAGTAAGCGAAATAAGTCTATCAATGGTTTCTGCGTCAATGTGTAAATGGATGGGAGGTATGTCTTTTAGAGATAGCGTGAAATATTTGCCAAACATCGTGAAAGCTTCTATCAGTGTTTTAGCAGCGTTTTCGTCAAATTGGATGATGTGAGGGGGGGGTTCCTGCTTTTATTGAAGGTGTATGTAAACAATTCAACATGGCCCATAAAAAGAGAAATACGATCTTGAATTTTCTGCTAACCATGATGCTCCTTTTTATTAATATTATCTTCTCTTATTCAAAACGTAATGAATGCTCAAACATGGTATTAACCCAATAATTAAAGAAATAAGAGCATTTAATGCAACGGAATTAAAATTTAAAAAACTCACTACAAAAAATGAAATACAACAGCCAATTATTGCAGGAATTGCATAAGGAAATTGGGTAATGGTGTGATCAAGTGGATAGCAACCTGAGCTATTTGCTGCCATAATACCAGCGCTAGAAACTGGCGAAACATGATCGCCAACGACCGCGCCCGAAAATAGCGCGCCAAGAATTGGAAATAGCAGAGGAAGATCGGCGAGTGTTGCAGGTGTGGCAATTGCAGTAAATGTGAGATACATAGGTATCGCTATGGGCAACATGAGAGTTATTGTGCCCCACGCAGTGCCAATGGCCATAGAGATAAGAGTTGTTGTTATAAAAATCATGAGAGGGAATAGATAAAGCGGTACTGAGCCAAGCAGTTTATGAGCAAGATACGAGCCAGTCTCAAGATCAACGCGTAAAATAGTGCCAAGCAACGAAGCAAGAAAAACAACAAAAATTGCTGAATACATGAGCAAGATTCCTGCTTTAATAATCTGGGGAATTTGGGGCAGAGTTATTCTCTTCTTTATAACAGCCTGCGCAAATCCCACAAACAATGTGATAATACTTGAGACAAATAATACCAATGCTGTTTGATTGTTATTCTTTAGTGCGTCGATGAAAGATAGGTTGCCACCGGTTAGATAATAGTCACCAGACCATGCAATGCCAAGAAGAACGGAAATAAGAAGTGTGAATAACGGCAGTAGAAGATCAGAAAGTGTACCGTGCTGTACTTCTTCGTGGGCGATTTCTTCTAATGGTTTATGACCGCCCCATAAATTGCCCGTTTCTTTTGCAATTAACTCATGTTTGTGCATAGGACCATAGGAAAGGCCACATCGTATAATGAGCCACGCGGAAGATATCATGAGCAATGAATAAAAAATGAAGGGAATCGATTTGAGATATACAAAAAATGGGTCACCTAGGATTTTGGCATCGGAACCAAAATTAATACCCGAAAGTTCAAGTTGGCCAATGATCAAAGCGGCCCAACTTGAAAGTGGAACAAGTATAACTAAAGGCCCAGCAAACGTTTGGATTAAAAATGCTAATTTTGCCCGGGCGATCTTAAACCTATTCGTAAGAGGTCGCATGACATGAGCTACTGTCAGGGTGTTAAGGTAATCATCAAGTGCAAGCAAGAGAGAGAAGGGGAAGATTGCGCTTTCAACCATCTTTGCAGTTTTTAAACGACTGGCGATACTGTGTGCGAATGCGGTAGCTCCACCGGTCATGCCGAGTAACGAGACAAAAACGCCGATGGCAAATAAAAAACTAAAGTTATAGAGAGTATCCAGTTCACTGACACCGAGCCAAAATCGTTTGCCAACAAGCGTTGCTGCAGACATGGGAGAAAAATCGGCTGCAATAAGAGCAGCGCTGAGCAGGCCAATAACCATCGCAGCAATAAGTTGACGGAAAAAAAGAGCTATGCCCAGCACAATAAGGGGGGGAAGAAGTACTAACCAGCTATTTGTCATTATGAAATCCTTAGAAATTAGATGTGCTGATTTCGCGAAACCATATAAAACAAGGTTTTTACAGATGAATACTAGAGTATATAGAATTTAATTTTTAAGGTGAATAGCTTCGTGCGTTTACTACTTTTTGTCAATTTATAGTGATGTTTCATTTGACCATGCTCGTTTTTTATCTTACATTTAACGATAAGGTATGTCCGTTCGTTAAGTTACTACCTTCAAACAATCAAGTTATTCACCATTTTTGTATATGCAAAGGTTATTATCCATGGATATGAATAGAGCTTTTTTTCTAAAAAACGAAGCAAAAAAACCTAACTGGCGCATTGTTGACGCTCAAGGCATGGTGTTAGGTCGCCTAGCAACTGCCGTAACCAATATTTTGCGCGGTAAAGACAAGGCGTATTACACCCCCCATACCGATGCTGGTGACTATGTAGTAGTTATCAATGCTGAGAAAATCGTATTGACCGGTGATAAATGGCAAGGCAAAACCTATGCTCGTTACACTGGCTATATGGGTGGCCTTAAAGAATGTACCGCTCAGCAATTACTTGAAAAACATCCAACACACTTAGTGGAATTAGCGGTTAAAGGCATGATGCCAAAAAATATCATTGGCCGCCAAATGATTAAAAAATTGAAAGTTTATACTGGTGCAGAACATCCACATCTTGCACAAGCCCCTGAGAAAATTAAACTTGACTAGTTACTAGAATACATAAGAAGAGCGGGCAGGAATTAATTCCTGCCCGCTCTATTTTTTGCTGTATGTTATGATCCGAAAATCTTCAGCGATAATATCCGCAAAATATCTTTATAGGTTAAATAAAGCGTCAACAGGATAATGAGAATCCAGCTGGAAAGAGCAATATATTCTTTGATTTTGATAGGAATACTACGTCCTATTATTGCCTCAATGGTATAAAATAGTGCTTGTCCACCATCAAGAATTGGCAATGGGATGAGATTTAAAATTGCTAAATTAATGCTGATAATTGCCAAGAAGATCAGGAAAATTCTCAATCCTTTACCGGCACCTTTTGCGGTGGCTGAAATCAGCATTACTGGACCGGCCATCTGGCTTACATCCCGTTTTGTAAAAATATAACGAAATGCTTTAAAAGTATCGCATATTATCTTATTAGCGTATTGAAAGCCATTTTTAAGCGCGGTAAAAAAACCTACCCCTGGGGTTTCGACGATCAGGAGGCTTACGCCTAATACGCCAAGTTTTTCCCCTAAGAATATTTTTTCATCAAATTTGACCGGTATATCTTGTTCTAATTCATTGCGTCTTATATGTAATGTAGCTTCCTGGTTAGCAAATGGTTTAGCAAGTTCAATAAACTTGGCGCCGCTATCATTAAGCGGAATGCCATTCACGGCAAGTATTTCATCCCCTGGTTGTAGTCCAGCTTTCTCGGCAGCAGAATCTTTAGTTATGGTTTCTAGGACTGGTTTAGCATTTACTGGATACATAATCTCTGATTTTGGCAATCCCAGCATAAATACGAGGGTAAAGGCAAAATAGGCAAAAATAAGATTGAAGAGAATGCCACCACCCATCACAAGCATTTTTTGATAATATGGTTTTGTTGCAAAAGAATATTCATCGGTGCTATAGGCTTCTTGTTGTTCCCCTTGACCCATTTCGGCCGATCCTGCAATTTCAACATAACCTCCTAATGGAATAGCAGATAGGGCAAAATTGGTTTCGCCAATCTTTTTTTCAATGATTCGAGGACCAAAACCTATAGAAAAGGAAGGGGTGCGAATTTTAAAAAGTTTACAGAAGAGAAAGTGTCCTAATTCATGAAAGCCTATAAGAAAACCTATACCGATAAGCCCTACGATTAATAACAGAAGCCGGGAAGCATAGGTAACAATAATATCAGATAAACCAGCAATGAATGTCATGCAAAAGCTCCTTACTTAGGCGGGCAATTGATTAAAAATTTCACAAATTTTGAATATCCTGTATAGTTACAAATACGTGATATTTCACATAACGTATCATGTATATACTACTAAGTCTAATGTATAGTACATTTTTGCAGTCTGTACCTTGAAAAAATTATCAAATAAGGTAAAATACTCCTAAACTTTGTGCTATAACGCCTGTCGTATAGTTTAAATTTACTTTTGAAACAAATTTTTTTAACCTTATTTTATTAGGAATAGTATAGTATGCCTACGGTAAATCAACTTGCCCGTTCGCCCCGAACACGAACAAAATACAAATCTAAAAGTCCAGCTTTAAAAGGCGGTCCTCAAGCACGCGGTGTATGTGTGCGCGTCTTTACCCAAACACCAAAAAAACCTAACTCAGCATTGCGAAAAGTTGCTCGTGTGAAGCTGTCTACGGGGATTGAAGTTACGGCATATATTCCTGGTGAAGGTCACAATTTACAAGAACACTCAGTGGTATTAGTGCGTGGCGGTCGTGTAAAAGACTTGCCTGGTGTTAAATATCACATTGTTCGTGGTACTCTTGACGCCGCTGGTGTTGAAAAGAGAAGACAGGCACGTTCTCAGTATGGCGCAAAGCGTCCAAAATAAGTTTAGGAAGGTAAAATATGCCAAGGCGTAAAACTACTAGTTTCAAAAGAGATATTGGCGTTGACTTTATTTATGGGTCAGGTCTCATCCAAAAATTTATTAACGTGGTCATGGAGCAGGGCAAAAAAAACATTGCTCGCGATATCGTCTATGATGCGATTGAAATTCTCGTCAAAAAAAATAATGGCAATAAGGACAAGGCATTAGATTTATTTTTTAAAGCCTTCGACTCAGTAATACCTTCAGTTGAAGTTCGTCCTCGTCGCGTAGGTGGTAGTGTATATCAAATTCCTACTGAAGTTCCTGTTGAACGTGCGCGTGCATTAGCAATGCGCTGGGTTATTTCAGCTGCCAAGACTCGTGGCAATAAGTCCATGGGTGAGCGCTTAGCCTATGAATTGATCGATGCAAGCGAAGGTCGTGGCGCAGCTGTGAAGAAAAAATTAGATGTTCATAGAATGGCAGAAGCAAACCGCGCCTTCTCTCACTTTGCTTGGTAAGGGGAGTTATGAGCAATCCATTAGAAAAATATAGAAATATAGGTATTGCCGCTCATATTGACGCCGGAAAAACTACCGTTAGTGAGCGCATTTTGTTCTATACTGGCGTAACCCATAAAATTGGTGAGGTTCATGAAGGCGCTGCTATCATGGACTGGATGGAACAGGAAAAAGAGCGCGGGATTACCATTCAATCTGCGGCAACCACCTGTTTCTGGAATGGTTATCAAATTAATCTTATCGACACTCCAGGTCACGTTGATTTCACCATCGAAGTAGAGCGTTCTTTGCGTGTGCTTGATGGAGTGGTGGGTGTATTCTGTGGAGTTGCTGGTGTGCAACCTCAGTCCGAAACCGTATGGCGGCAAGCTGATCGCTATAAAGTGCCGCGTATTTTATTTGTAAATAAACTCGACCGTATTGGCGCAGATTACATTCGTGTAGTTGGCGACGTTAACAAAAAATTAAATGCCAATGCCGTTGCCATGCAAATTCAAGTTGGAATGTCAGAAGATTTTAAAGGCATAATTGATGTCTTGACGCGCAAAATGGCAACATTCAGTGAAGAAAATCAGGGTGCTCTTGTTACTTGGCATGAAGTTCCTGCTGAATATAAAGATCAAGTTGAAAAAGCACATGCCAAAATTGTTGACGCGGCATGCAACTATGATGATGCACTTGCAGAAAAATTCCTTAATGAAGAAGAATTAACAATCTCAGAAATTAAAGCTGCATTGCGCAAAGGCGTTATTTCTCGAGGGATTTGTTTAGCATTCTGCGGTACGGCGTTCAAAAATAAAGGTGTTCAATTACTCTTGGATGCCGTGATTGATTATCTGCCTTCGCCATTAGATGTTCCTCCAGTTGAAGGAACTGATCCTCGCTCTAATGAAAAATTAATGCGTCGCTGTGATCCTAAAGAACCATTTAGCGCACTTGTGTTTAAGATTATGACCGATCCATTTGTGGGTTCGGTCACGTTTATACGTGTGTACTCTGGTGAACTTAAATCTGGTTCCTATGTGATCAATGCACGTTCAGAAAAAAAAGAACGGGTAAGCCGTCTGGTAAAAATGCATGCCAACAAGCGAGAAGAAATTGAATCGGTGACTGCTGGCGACATTGCTGCAGTGGTTGGTGTTAAAGAAGCCATCACAGGTGATACGCTTTGCGAGGAAGGTAAAGCGATATTATTAGAACGCATTCGTCTACCAAACCCAGTAATTTCTTCGTCGGTTGAACCTAAAAGTAAAGCAGATTATGAAAAGATGGGAATTGCATTACGAAAAATGATGCAGGAAGATCCATCATTTACCTTTACTTATAATGAAGAAACGGGCCAAACAGTAATTTCAGGTATGGGTGAGTTGCACCTTGAAATTATTGTTGATCGTTTGTTTAGAGAACATAAAGTCGAGGTTGCGCAAGGTAAGCTGCAAGTTGCTTACAAAGAAACGATTCAAATACCAGTTGAATCTGAAGGCAAATTTGTCCGCCAGTCGGGTGGTCGTGGTCAGTATGGACACGTTTGGATGAAATTCCAACCTCTTGAACGTGGAAAAGGATTTGAGTTTGTTAATGAAGTCGTTGGCGGATCTATTCCACGTGAATATGTACCTGCGACTCAAAAAGGTATAGAAGAGGCAATGGGTACCGGAATTTTAGGCGGTTACCCTGTTGTAGATTTCCGAGCAATTCTATTTGATGGCTCCTACCATGATGTTGACTCATCTGAATTAGCTTTCAAAGTTGCTGCTTCAATGGCATTCAAGTCTGGTATGGCAAAAGCGTCGCCAGTCTTGTTGGAACCCATTATGAAAGTTGAAGTTGATACCCCAGAAGAACACATGGGTGATGTAATGGGTGACTTGAACTCGCGCCGTGGACGTATTCTAGGAATGGAAGGTAAAAGCGGAAAGCAAATTATTACAGCAGAAGTTCCTCTTGGAGAAATGTTTGGTTATGCAACTGAGTTGCGATCGATGACCAAGGGAAGAGCTGGCTATTCAATGGAATTTGAATGTTATCGCGAAGTTCCAAAGAACGTTCAAGAGTCAATTGTAGCAAAGAAGTAAATAAATTATTAAGAATAATGTTTTTATCCAAGTTATTGGGAGACTAAACAATGTCACGAAGTGTATTTGAGCGCAAAAAGCCTCACGTAAATATAGGTACGATTGGTCACGTTGACCATGGTAAGACGACCTTGACGGCTGCCATCACCAAATTTTTGGCAGAAAAAGGTCTTGCGCAATTCAAAGCATATGATCAAATCGACAATGCGCCAGAAGAAAAGGCTCGTGGTATTACGATTTCTACTTCCCACGTGGAATATGAAACCGCAAACCGCCACTATGCCCACGTTGACTGCCCAGGTCACGCCGACTATGTAAAAAACATGATTACCGGTGCTGCGCAAATGGATGGTGCAATCCTTGTAGTATCCGCATCAGATGGCCCAATGCCACAAACTCGTGAGCACATTGTATTGGCACGGAACGTTGGTGTTCCTGCATTAGTAGTTTTCCTCAATAAAGTAGACATGGTTGATGATCCAGAAATGGTCGACATGGTTGAGGAAGAAGTTCGTGAATTGTTGAGCAAATATGATTTCCCCGGCGACAAGATTCCTGTAATCAGAGGATCTGCGCTGAAGGCACTTGAAGGCGATAAAAGTGACATTGGTGAGCCATCAATTCAACGTTTGATGGATGCGGTTGATTCATACATTCCATTACCAAAGCGTGATATTGACAAGCCGTTCCTTATGCCAATCGAAGGCGTATTCTCAATTTCCGGTCGAGGTACCGTAGCAACTGGTAGAATTGAACGTGGTATCGTTAAAACCGGTGAAGAAATTGAAATCATTGGATTTGGCAAAACTTTGAAGTCAGTTGTGACCGGCGTTGAAATGTTCAGAAAAACATTAAACGAAGGTCAAGCGGGTGACAACGTAGGTATCTTGCTTCGTGGAACTAAGAAAGAAGAAATTGAACGTGGTATGGTTTTATCAAAACCTGGTACCATTACTCCGCACAAGAAATTCAAAGCACAAGTATATATCTTGTCTAAGGAAGAAGGCGGACGTCATAGCCCATTCTTCAATGGCTATAAACCACAATTTTACTTTAGAACGACCGACGTTACTGGTGTAGTGACCTTGGATGCTGGTCGTGAAATGGTTATGCCTGGTGATAACGTAACAATCACAGTTGAGTTGATTACTTCTATCGCTATGGAAAAGGACTTACGTTTTGCAATCCGTGAAGGTGGCAGAACGGTGGGTTCGGGTGTTGTTACTGAAATTATTGAATAAATTTAACTAGGCGATCGATGAAGAAACAAAGAATACGATTAACGTTAAAATCATACGATCATCAATTGCTTGACAAGGCAGTAAAGCAAATTGTGTTGACCGTAAAAAGAACGGGTTCCCAGTTAGTGGGACCTGTTCCAATGCCAAACAAGAAACGTTGCTTTACCGTACTTCGTTCTCCGCACGTTGATAAGAAGTCGCGTGAACAATTTGAATTAACCACGCACCGTCGCATATTGGATATAGTTTCACCATCAGATCAAACCATGGATGCATTGATGAAACTCAATATATCTTCTGGTGTTGATGTTGAAATTAAGTAGGGAGTCATTTCGATGATTACAGGATTATGGGGCAAAAAAATAGGAATGACCCAACTTTTTACCAAAGACAAAGTAGTATCAGTAACGGCAATTGATGTAGCTGGTTGGTATGTTACTGATATAAAGACAGCCGCCCGAGATGGTTATAATGCCATTCAACTCGGCTTGGTGCGTAATCGCTATGTGCCGCAGGCATTTTCTCAAGATTGGTTAAAAAAACATAAACGTTTTTTTACTGCAATCCGAGAAATCAGATTAGATAAAGAAGCTGCGGATGTTACGGTAGGGCAGTCCGCTAATAGCTTTTTATCACAATTTGCTGAAGGGCAAACAGTTGATGTTGCCGGCATTACCAAGGGTTGTGGAT
>JABDCY010000032.1 GCA_013287855.1 Candidatus Babelota bacterium
TTACTCGCAAAGAATTTCAACAACTTCTGAAAACAGCATCTATTACACACGAATATTACCAAACACCTGCAGGCATGCTTCAACTGTCACTCATTGATGGTGCAGCTTATGCGGCTGTATTTGTCGAGGATAAAACATCGGTACCAACCAACAGAATTCGTTCAAAGTTTGATATCCAAAATATTTTGTTAGTCGGCACCCCATTTCAACACCAAGTTTGGAAGACTGCATTACAAATTCCGGCAGGCAAAACAACGAACTATCAGGAAATTGCCCGCATAATTGGAAAACCAACTGCATATCGCGCTGTAGCTAATGCACTCAAGCACAATCGCATCCCCTACTTTATCCCCTGCCATCGCATAATCAAAAAAAATAATGACTTGTGTGGATACAATGGGGGCCTTGAAAAAAAAGTTGCACTCTTACAAGCTGAAGGCGCTATTGTTTAAGAGCTTATCTGAAAATTACAGTAACCCGTATGGTTCGACCCTTCGACGGGCTCAGGACAGGCAGCTTAGGAATAAAGGCCAAAGAAGGGCGTTTACTCCCGAGCTTAGCCGAGGGGTCACCACGAACGGGACACATTAATACTGTTTCTCTCTTCGCGCAAAATAATACGCAAGACCAATTATGACGAGCAAGCCAGCAATGAGCGACACTAATTTGATTATATTGTTAATCTGATCCCAATATGACCAATAGCCCCAAATTAAGGTTAGAATTCCTCCTAAAATTGCACCCACACTCAACGATGCAATGCGCGTGAATGGAGCAATAAGAAGACTCAGTATCCCAACAATTGCTGATGAATAAAAGACATAGCGTGATCGTTCGATGTTCGATTTTCTATATTCTTCGTGTTCTACACGCCGTTGTTCTTCCGATTTTTTTTCAGACCATGTTGGATATTCTACTGGCTGGGGTGCAACTATCTGCGCAGCCCAATATGCAAAAAGAGGAACCAATGCGGCAAGACCAAAGCCAAAAACAACTTCTCGTATGACATATAATAATTTCATGTTTTCTCCTATTTTTTGGTATTAATACATTTGTGGTAGCTTATCTGAACATATTAAGCTATTACAAGATTTTGTCAGACTTCAATCCCATTATCATTTACATAACAAAATATTGTTTTCGAGAGAAAAAGTGATCATCCACCCGATGTCATCCTGAACTTGTTTCAGGATCCACACCTTAAAAATAATATTCCTCGAAATCAAAATCATAAATTAATTAATTTGACTTTTGCATTCAATAATATAGATCCTGAAACAAGTTCAGGATGACATCCGGGAGGTTAGGATTACATCAAAAAGGCGATTAACATCGACAGCACAATTATTTGAAAATTTCAAAATGAGTCCCAAGTTAAATCTCATTGAGCTTGGGTAAAGGAGAGCAGCATGTCATTTTATATAACCAAAAGATCAGGAGAACAAGAGCTATTTAATATAAAAAAATTTCGCGCATCATTGGCACGCGCAGGCGCACCACCAGAAATCATCGACACTATTTCTCAAGATATCGAACAGCATACCGAGCTGCATAGCACCCAAGATATTTATAGTTACGCTCTACAAAAATTGAAAAAGTTACGCAAACCATCTGCTGCTCGGTACAGCCTGAAACGGGCACTAGCGGAACTTGGTCCTGCGGGCTTTCCTTTTGAGCGTTACATTGCCGAACTCTATAATCAAATGGGCTATGAAGTTGCCAATGATCAGATCGCAAAAGGATTTTGCGTGGAACATGAAATTGATGTCATAGCTCGTAAAGATGATCGGGTGCTTCTCATCGAGTGTAAATTTCATACTGTCTTGAGCCTAAAATCAGATCTTAAAATTGCATTGTATGTTCAAGCACGTCATGCAGATATCGAAAAACAGTGGCAACAAACACCTTATCAAGGAAAAGAAGTGCGAGAATCTTGGGTTGTTACTAATACCAAATTTACCTCAGTAGTTTTGCGCTATGCTACGTGTGCTGGATTAAAGCTACTAGGCTGGAACTATCCCGAACACAAACCATTACCCGATCTCATTAATGAAATTGGTCTACACCCTATCACTGCCTTAACAACACTCAAGCGTCGACAAAAACTTGAATTGGTAAAAGAAGGTCTTGTACTCTGCAAAGACATCAAAAAATATGTCGGCGCCATGCGCCATATTGGCATGACGCCTATGCAGATTGATCTTGCCATAGAAGAAGCTGAAGCTCTCAATGCGTTGCCTACAGAATAAAGGTAATTATGAACAATAAAATTTCTTGGATTAAACGAGATCTTATCGGTTTTAGTTTGACCAGTTTATTCAATGATCTCAGTCATGAAATGACAACATCTCTACTACCTATCTTTGTTGAGGGTATGGTCGGACCTGCAGCACCACTTGCGCTAGGCGTTATTATGGGTTGCGCAGATGCCATTGCTACCGTGATGAAATTAGTCTCGGGCATGCTCGTCAATTATGTGCGATCCTTTAAACCAATTTTGCTTATTGGCTACGCACTTACTCCTTTATGCGTTGGTTTGATCGGCATGACGCACCACATTTGGCAAATTTTAGTTTTACAATCGATTGCATGGATGGGCAGAGGTCTGCGCGAACCAATGCGCGATGTATGGATTACTAACATTGCAGCTCCTGCTGATTATGGTAAGACATTTGGATTGCAGCGGGCGTTCGATACTATTGGTGCAATTTTAGGACCTTCCCTAGCTTTTTTTCTTATTGGTCGATTAAGTTTGCGTTCTAGCTTTTTTATTGCATTCATACCTGGACTTTTTTCGGTCCTGTCACTTCTGTTGTTGACGAGCAATTACATACGACAGGTTGTGGCAACTGAATATCGCAATTGGCGCTCCCAACTGACTTCTCTGCCGGCACCATTTAAGCGATTTCTTATCGTTATGTTTATATTTGGTATCGGCAACTTTCATAAATCATTACTGATTTATCAAGCTCACGCAGTATTTTTGGGGCAAGGATCATCCAACGTTATTGCGACAGGCTTTGCAATTGGCTTATATATTCTTTTTAATTGCATGCGCGCATGTGCTGAATTTAGTATCGGATTTTTAAGTGACTACGTGAGCAGAACAAAATTGTTGGCATGGTTCGGATTTGGACTTTTTGCCATAGTTAATGTTGGTCTAATAAGTGCTACATCAAACCTGCTATGGTGGCTCATAATTTTTATCACGGGTGGTATTAGTATCGGCACGGTAACATCTCTAGAAAAATCGCACGCAGCGCAGTTGTTGCCTGCACCGGTGCAAGGCATAGGCTTTGGCCTATTACAAAGTGTAGATGGCATTGGTGATTTGCTCTCGAGCGTTGTTGTAGGTGCCATATGGACATACATTTCTCCTGAAATTGCTTTTATGTATGCAGTAACCTTGAGTATTATTGCTATGGTACTTCTGCTTAGAAAATAATAATTTCAAACCATGAGGTAAAATCATGAAACATATTCATTATGTTATTAAACTAAGTACGTCTATACTCGGCTTTGTTGCGCCTCATCTTTATGCACCATACACGAATGACGATAGTCAGGTAAGTACCGCTATCATTCTGCAACATCATGCTTCTGCGATTGATCCAGAAGCTATTTATGCTAACGGCGTGGAGGAAATAAGGATTGCTAACCCTTCACAGCAAATACGGATAACGCATGTTAAAACGTTAAGCGGAGAAGATCCGATTCAACTGAGTTTTACTATGTCAGGCGTGTCACATCTGTTACTTTCCATGACAGGCAAGCATGGCTTTCAGATCATTGATAGAAAATTTAATCGCAATCAAGTTATTCATGTTGAACTTATGGGTGATGATTGTCTGCTGCGACTTGCCAGAAACCACGGCTACGATTTTAGCAAAAATGTAATCATGAAGCTGATGCTTGAGCAAGAATGCAACATTGACATAACAACGCAGAAGGGCATCACAGCATTTGAGAAATTATGCAAAAAAAAGCCTATTATTTCGAAGCCCAGTTAATCCCTTTCATCTTTTTTTGAGGGCAGTATACTACCATTATCCCGCACCATAATTTTATTGCATAAGGATGAGTATGCTCCTTTTTTATCGTCGCACTGCCGGATCATTTGATTGGATTTCATTTATCATCATGTTGTTCTTATGTGCGGTAGGACTTGCGTTTGTATGGAGCGCAACCTACAAACCCGACATGCCCTATTCATTATTTTTCCGCAAACAAACATTTGGCATTATCAGCGGCATAGCGATTTACGTGTTGGTGAGCATGATAGATTTTCGAACTCTCATGCGACAAGGATATTTTCTCTATTTTTGCACCATGGCTTTGTTGATTTTTACTATCATCAAAGGCAGTATCGGCATGGGAGCGCAGCGTTGGATAAATTTAGGGTTTATCAAAATTCAGCCTTCAGAACTTACTAAATTATTTTTTCCTGCATTTGCAACCTATTTCTTGTTCACGCAGCAAGAAAATTTCATCTACCGATTTAAAGATTTCCGGGTAATTCTTATTGTGCTTGCTCTCAGCATGTTGTTAATTATCAAACAACCAGATCTTGGCACCGCTTTGATTTTAGGATTTTCTGCACTCATTATTCTATGGCTTGCAGGAATGGATAAACGATTTTTCATTTATGGTGCACTGATCTGTTGTTTATGTGCGCCTGTGTTATGGCATTTCCTGAAATCTTATCAGCGGCAACGCATCACCGTATTTTTGGGCGCTGGTGACATGCACAAAGAACGATATCAACTTGAACAAGCAAAAATTGCCATCGGATCTGGCGGTCTTTGGGGCAAAGGTTTTTTGCAAGGTACCCAAAATAAATTATTATTTTTGCCCGAAAGTCGTACCGATTTCATTTTTGCGGTGGTGTGCGAAGAAACAGGATTTATGGGTGCTCTGGGTATTCTTTTTTTGTATGTGTTCCTATTTTTCCACCTCCTGCTTGCTATCAGAAAACTTGCTTCGCCCTTTAGCCAACTTTTTGCTTATGGGCTCCTGGTCCATATCATGCTATCCACCTTTATCAATATCGGCATGGTGATTGGTTTATTACCCATCGTGGGAATTCCATTACCCTTCATGAGTTATGGCATCAGTAATTTGTGGATTAGCTTTGCTAGTCTTGGTGCCATACAAAGTGTACTTAAAGGTGGAGCGTATTCGATTGATTGAAAAAGCACTTTTCAACTTTTTAAACGGTAATTACTGAGTGTATGTTTAAGAAATTACCCCCTTTACCATTCCCCCTTTTTTTGCTATATTTGATATTAGTAATTTTATTATCTTAATCTATTGATGAAGGTTTACTTATGAAAAAATTGTTATTCTTTACCCTGATACTAAACTATACAGCATTAATTCAATCTGTAACAATATACAAAGTATCAAACTTTAGCCAAAACGCGGTAAATTTAGTTTACTATTCGCCAAAACAGTCACCCCTGAAACTTGAACTAGAAGCTGGATGTTTTTGCGAAGCAGATTTCCCTATTTCAAAAGGCGAATATCTAAAAATAGCTCAACATACGCACTTTTCTAAAGCAAATGAAGTCGAAGAAGTTACGATTTATAGTGATCCTGATAACTCCGAGTTGCTTTCTAAGTTAGCGCTTAAGACAAGAGATGAAATCTGGCGAACAATGTCCAAGAGCGCTGAAATACACAACCTCGAACGGGCCTATGTTGTTATTGACGAAAACGGCTCTGTAACAATTGGCTAGCTATGAACAAATAATTATTGTAATAAGAGACAACAACTGTCATAATCGCTGACAGTTGTTGTCTTGTTTTTTTAAAATTGAAGCAAACTTTTTTTGGAAAAAACTAGTCATGGATGGCATTGAACTTTTTAGCATTCAAGAAACCCCCGAAGAACGTGTACATGATTTTATTCCACAATCATTTGATGATTATATAGGCCAACAAGAACTAAAAGAAAAACTAAAAGTGTATACACAAGCGGCCAAAATGCGCGGCGAGGCGCTCGATCACTTGCTCCTTTTTGGTCCACCAGGACTAGGCAAAACAACTTTGTCGCAAATTATGGCCCATGTCATGAGCGTTGGAATTAAAATTTGTAGTGGTCCCATGATGGAACGCACGGGCGATTTGGTTGCCATACTTTCTAGCCTTAATCATCGCGATATCTTATTCATCGATGAAATTCATCGTATGCCTACCAATGTTGAAGAAGTTTTGTATAGCGCCATGGAACATTTCCGTGTTGATGTCATCATTGGCCAAGGGGCTGGCGCAAAATCGGTCAATCTGCCGATAAATCCTTTCACCTTAATTGGTGCAACCACTAAAACGGGCATGATTTCCGCTCCCTTGCGCAGCCGATTTGGCATTAGCGAGCGTCTTGAATTTTATTGCGAAGAAGAATTGCGTGATATAATTTTGCAAGCAGCTGCATTTTTGAAATGTTCAATAACTCCTGATGCGGCGCTACGTATCGCACAATGTGCCCGCGGCACGCCGCGCGTAGCCAAAAAAATTCTGCGCCGCGTGCGTGATTTTGCCCAAGTTGCCAACCGTGACATCATCGATCTTGCATTTGTCGAGCAAGCCCTGACGTTTTTGGGCATGGATGAAGACGGCCTGAACAAGATCGATAATTTACTGCTACGCACTATTGTCGACAATTTCCAAGGCGGTCCCGTAGGATTGGAAACGCTCGCGGCTCTGATTGGTGAAGATAAGGAAACGCTGGAGCAAGTCTATGAACCTTTTTTACTGCGCAGTGGTTATCTGGAAAAAACGGCGCGCGGTCGACAAATTCCACACAAGAAATTACCGTATCTTAAAAAGAAATTTTTTGGTCAAAACACCTTACTATGACAAAAAGGAGGCAGATACATGAAATTCCAGTATGTTATTTTAAGCGCAACATTAACTTTTTTATCGGTACGCGCATCAACAGAAACCGAAAATACCGCAACTAACTGTTTATTAGAAGTAAATCCCTATCTTGAAAACATTAAAAGAGTTCAAGACGTTCTTAGTGGACATTTGGAAAGTCCCAAAATAAAATTTTCAGACGGCAAAGCGTACAACGACGAAAAAGAGAGAATTTTAAAATCATTAACCGATTGCATCAACAATAGTGAAAGGCCATTTGATGTATTAAGTGATGCACAAAGAGCAGCAATTAATCCTGCAACAAAAGAAACTTTACAGGAAATTAGTAACAGAATGTATCTGAAACACTATTTAAAAGTTACTGGCTTAACGGTATTGATAGGTGGCGGTTTAGGCACAACATTAGGTGTCATAGTCACATTTGCCAGCTCCAAAAAATAACTTCATACTAAGCTCTAGTATCAACATACCACACAACTTCTGAAGGAGTTTTTTATGAAAACTACATATGTTTCACTGCTAACTCTTTGCACTTTTGCCCATACTGCGCATGCTTCAACACAGCCAAGCCCACCTGCATCACAAAACGCACCATCTCCAAGTTTACGCAAGGAAATAACGCCTAGCGATGTTGCAGCTCCCAACATACCACCGCAACAACCGATGCCTGCACGCGCACAACAACATAGCGCTGGATCTCGGCATGGCACTGCGCAATCTAACAATGTGAACGATTTTACGTTATTTGCACTTGATGCACGCGTTCGCATCAAGCACATCGTCGAACAAAAACTTAGAAATCCACATGCCCAATTAACTCAGCATGAAACTGCTGAAATTAAACAGATTATCAGCACTGTAGAGCAAAAACTTATAAGTGATCCCAGGAATTATGAATATTGGTTTTTTGTTGCCTTTTACAGTGTTTCACGCGTTGAAAATGGTACAGTAGCCGGCATTTTAGAACATGTTATGGAAAAAACGGCACATTACCTTGGTGAACGCTCAAGACACGCAGCATTGCCAGTTAATCCAATAACCATACAAGAAGCAGTACGCAATGATTTTCTTGCAGCTAATGACCGTCAGGAGAATTTGCGCGCATTCCTTGGCAAGGCTCTTGAGGCACGAATTCAGCAGCATCTTGCTCATCAATCATCGGCAAGTCCGATAAGTAATGATAAACCTGCTGCCTAATCAAGAATATAAATCCCTAGATTTTCTCTGGGGATTTTTTATTTAATCATCCCTATCGACAGAGTGAAAATAAGCTATTATTCTAAAAAAGAAAGAATAGATTCGGATGTGATGGTTCGACTGAGCTCACCACGAACGGATAAAAAAATACCAAAGGGTGTAACATGTCAGGTCATTCTAAATGGTCCACGATAAAACGGAAAAAGGCTAAAATAGATGCCAAACGTGGGCAAGAATTTACGAAATTAATCAAAGAAATAACCGTTTCCGCCCGTCAGGGTGGCGGTGACCCCGCAGGCAATGCGCATCTGCGTCTTCTGCTTGAAAAAGCTAAAGAAATCAACATGCCTCAAGACAACGCTCAACGTGCCATAAAAAAAGGTACCGGTGAACTGCCTGGCGTTTCTTACGAATCAATAACCTATGAAGGTTATGGCCCAAATGGTATTGCCATTATGATCGACACGTTGACCGATAACAAAAATCGCGCCGTTGCTGAATTACGCCGGATTTTTACACATAAGGGTGGCAACTTAGGTGAAACGGGGTCAGTTAACTGGATGTTTGAAAAAAAGGGCGTCATCAAAGCTGAAGGCACAGCAAGCGAAGATGAAGTTTTAGAAAATTTACTCGATTATGATGTATCGGATGTATATCCTGAGGACGGACTTGTCGTGGTAACCTGCGATATCAAAGCACTTGAGCCGGTTAAACAGGCATTAACAAAACTTGGTCTCACTATCAAAGAAGCTAATCTTGAATGGGTGCCAAAAAATACCTTAACCTTATCCGACGAACAAAGCGAAAAAATTTATGAATTCTTAAGCGAACTTGATGACCAAGAAGATGTTCAAAATGTATACACAAATCTAGCCTAAGCGAGCACATATGATAACGAGTATGACCGGATTTGCTTCAACTACCGCGGTGATTGCAGTGGATACAACAAAAACAAATGTGAGTCTCAGCCTTAAATCACTCAATTCCCGTTTTTTTGAGGCCTCTTGCAAATTGCCCTATCTGCTTTCCTCGATGGAAACAAGCTTCATTAAGTTGTTCAAGACACGCCTCTTGCGCGGACATATTTATTTTACTATCCATTTGCAAGAATCGCAGATCTTAAAGGGTAATGTCGAGCCGTCACTGCCTTTGGTCCAAGGCTATCTTGCAGCAATCGAAAAAATCAAAAAACAGTTCCCGACCATCCAAGGTTCTTTGAGTGTTGATAATTTGCTGAGAATTCCTGATATGTTTAGCATGCCTGAACAAAGCATCAATGAATCGGTCGAAAAACAACTACTCGAAATCACGCACAATCTCATTAATTCTTTGCTGGAAGCTCAACAAAAAGAAGGCGCTGTACTGGCGGCCGATCTTACCGAACGCATCCGACGCTTATCGCTGGAAATTGAAGAAATTCATAAAGAATCAACAGCTCTTATAGAGCAACAAAAAATTAAGGTGCAAACGGCAGTGCAAGAAATTGCTCAAATGGCTAATGAGGATCAGATTGCTGAAATGCGCAAAAATGCCTTATATGCAGTGCTTGATAAAATGGATATTCATGAAGAAATTGTGCGATTCAAAAGCCATCTGAAAAATTTCAATGATCAGCTGCAAAGCCCAGCCCATGAAAAAGGCAAACAACTTGATTTTATCTTGCAAGAACTTGCACGAGAAATTAACACCATTGCTGCCAAGTGTTCTGATGCTTCTATTGGCAAACGCGCTATCAACACAAAAGTAGAGCTTGAAAAAGCGCGCGAACAAGTACAAAATATAGTTTAGACATATTTTAAACCCTTCGATACGCCTCGCCAAGCTCGGCACTCAGGGCGAACGGAATATAGACAAGTAACCGTTCGTGGTGAGTGATTTGCGAATCCTGTGCAGCAAAGCGTGTCACAGAATAAGCAAATTGTATCGAACCACATGTCACAACACTTTACGCATCTGCATCTTCACACCGATTTTTCTCTCCTTGATGGGGCTATCACGCTCGACAACCTCATTAAATTTGGTCAACAGCAACAACTTAAAGCATTGGCAATTACTGACCATGGTAATATCTTTGGGGCAGTAAAATTTTTCCAGAAATGCAAAAAAGCGGGCATCAAACCAATTCTGGGCATGGAAGCCTATCTTACCGAAGATGCCAACGTTAAAATTGCGGAAAAAAAATATTACCACCTCATTATCTTGGTACAAAACGAGATCGGTTACAAAAACCTTTGCAAACTTATTTCGTATTCCTTTAAAGACGGCTTTTATTTCAAACCCCGCATCGATTACCGCATCCTTGAAAAACATTCCGAAGGCCTGATTGTCACCTCAGCATGTCTTGGGGGCCACATTCCTCAACTGCTCATGGCAGATCGCCACGAGGAAGTACAAAAAACACTCGAGTGGTACTTGAATGTTTTTGGCAAGGAACGGTTTTTCCTTGAAGTACAGCCAGAAGATCAAAAAGACCAGATCATTTTAAATCAGAAATTATATGACCTCAGTTCTGCACAAAACCTTAACCTTGTAGCTGCCGGCGATTGTCATTATGTAGCTGCACAAGATCACGAAGCGCACGAGGTGATGCTCGCCATACAGACACATGACAAAATGAGCAACCCAAACCGTTACAGCTTTGGTGATTGTCGAGTGTTTATGCGCACGCAGCAGGAAATGCTCGATATTTTTAAAGCACATGAAAGTGCGGTATGGAATAGCGGTCTCATTGCGGATCAATGCAATTTTGATTTTGAAACAGGCAAGCTATTTTTCCCTAAATTTGAAGTTCCGCAAGAACATACCTCAGACACTTTTTTCAAAACACTGTGCCAAAAAGGTCTTGATGCACTCATCGAGCAAGATCGTATACCTCGCGAACAAACTGCACACTATCAACAGCGTCTCGACCTTGAAATTGACCTCATCATCAAAATGGGTTTTGTGGGTTATTTTTTGGTGGTTGGTGATTTTATCCAATGGGCACGACGTCAAGGAATTCCGGTAGGTCCAGGCCGTGGTTCGGCTGCAGGTTCATTGGTTGCATGGGCGCTAGAAATTACCAACATCGATCCCCTTAAATACAATTTGCTCTTTGAACGGTTCCTAAATCCTGAACGCGT
>JABDCY010000033.1 GCA_013287855.1 Candidatus Babelota bacterium
TCTTGAGTAGTAGCATTAGTCACTTGGATCGACGGTCTGTCTTGTTCAACAACTTTTACGGAAAATAAGCCATTGGGTGAACTAATTTCTTGTGTTGGCTTCTGGCTCATAATGAGATCAAATTTGTTGGGATCATCTTTGCTTTCACGGTAGATATCTTCCTCACCTGTCGTCCCATTAAGCGAAACAAATCTGAGCTCATTGTCGAATAATCTGGTCAGATTCGAAATACCGGCAACTTTTTCTTGTGAGCGCAATTTTACTCGCATGCTGTAGGCACTACTAACCGGCACAATTACTAATAATAAGCCTATGTTTATCCGTTTCAAGCAATCCACCATGCTCCCTCTCGGTTATAAGTACAAGCCACCAGATGTTTTAGCATAGTTGCATGCAGATAACCAGAGATTTTTAAAAATCAAACATTAACGGATTTTTATTGGAGCCCCCAATTTGAACGTTGGTGCTTTAAATGCCGATGGTGCCGTCTCGCCAACCAATAATTTGCTGAGTTGATTAAAAATATGTCCCACACTACCAGGAATATCGGTAAAGCTAAATTGCATATCTTTGAGTTCAAGATCTCTGCCCATAAATTTCAGTTTAATGGTTACGTGCGGTAATTTACCCGCTTCAACAAACTCTGAGAGATTTGCTGTACTCGTAAAGCTTTCAATATTGATGCCATTAGCTAGAATATGGCCAGCAAGTTGACTTACGTTAGAAAGTGCCGTAAGCACACCCCGCGCTACTTCTACGCCTGGTTTAAGAATGGCATCGCGATAGGTTACGAGTCCTGCTTTTTCTACATTTCTTCGAGTAATTTCATTCCAAAACAATGTGCAACTCGCCGTTGGCCAATTTGCTGCATGACATTGCTGATATTGTTCTGCAAGCTCTCTATCAAGACGGGCAATTTCACCTTCCACGCGCTCAAATTCTTTTTGGGCATTATTATCAAAATTTGGCACAAGCCCTCGTGCAAATTGATTTATTTCTTGTTCCATGAACTTTAACAATTCTTGCTTCATGATTATTTTAAGATAGCAGCGCTGTGGCGTTAGTCCTTCAGCAATGCTGGTTAAAATATCTGCATGCGCTTCAATCTCTGCTTCAAATCGGTCAAACAGTTTTGTCGAGCTCGTAAACCGCATACCTTTCAAGGAAAGATCAACCTTTGTTTGCGATGTTATACCACCTAAAATATTGAGAACTACTTTGCCATCTAGTGCAAAGAAAATTTTATGCAGAGCGAGTGCTCCCCCAAAACTCGGGCCTTCCGTATCAGATCCCACACTCGTCAACTTCAGCAACGCAGAATTGTCAATGGGATTTGTTATAATTATGGGTGATAATTTACCTGATGCATTCAGTCCATTCGTGGTCACCGTAAAATCAAGCTCACCGGTGGCACCAAATAGTTCAACTTTGCCTGCAAGATCAACGCCACGAAAATAGCTTTTACCCGCGATGCTTGTTGCTTTTGGAACGATGCCAATGCGAGGATTTTCCACAGAAATAGTCGGGATACTGTCAGTTTTTATTTCTTGTTGCAAATCAATATTTTGTTCGGCTCGGCAAAAAGAAACAACATAATGAACGATATCTTCTAGCGAAAGTTTACCCGCCATGGTGCCTACAAACATGATATTTTCAATACCTCCCGCTGAAGTTAATCCCGCAGCAGTAGCAACGCTCACTGTTCTTCCTAAGAAATTAGTCTCACCGCGTGCCGATAATCCAGAAAGTGGAACACCTCCGCCTGCCAACAATCCCCAATCGATAGTAAAGCCGACAGCTAAATTACCAATATCAATACCGGGAAGAAAGTCTCGTAACATACCCTGTGTTGAGCCGGCAAAAGTACCGTTAGTTGGCGTAACATGTACATGCGCTTTAAATGCCAGAGGCTCTTTGAATGATTCTGGTTTTAAAAAATCCAAACCGACATGGCGGTAAAATTCCGGAAATACCTTAAATCCTGCACTCAGATCGATGCCTGGCAGTAAAGCAAATGACAATGTTGCGCTCACCGCTTGCAAAACCAACGCAAAATGGACAGGCGTTGATTCGATACCGGGAATGAGTTGCAGCTTGCCCGGTATTTCTGCTGATAATGAGCTACCTTCGATGCTTGGCAAGATAATACCACGCACTGCAAGCTCATTAAGTTTTTCGCCAAATAATTTACTAAAAGGTTCTGCTAGTCCCAAAAGACGGACGGTACAAATTAAATTAAGTCCTTTTGCAAAGGAACCAAATTCTTCATCATGAAATGACGCATCTGCTAGTGCCAAAGCACCATGTGTAATTTCAAGATCCACTACATCTGATGAATTAAAATTTGGTAGTGCTTGTTTAATCTGGGGAATCAACTGTTCGATGGGAGGAATACCCAAAAATTTGGTAAGAATATCAGACATTTTCCAGCCAAGAGGAATACCAAGCACGAGCGCATCATGCCCTTGCACGCTTACACCCGTCGATTTAAAATAGGATTTTATCGGTACCCCTGCGATGTCGAGCGTGCCACTCACCTTGAACAAATCTGTCGTTTTCACAAGCTCAGGATTTTCGAGTTTGATGTTCTGGAATATCGTAGTCATTGCTGCCGGCAATGGCACATCTTTAATAAAAGGAAATGTGGATAACGGAATTGGTTGTTTACTTTCTACCAATTTTTTTATTTCATCAATATAGGTTGGTGCAGCATATATCGACGCATGTGCCACAATACAAAGAAAAGTTCCGGTAAGCACGGTACCAAATTTGATATTCATTACTCTCCTATTTTCCTTGAGATCGATTATTTTATTTTTATAGGAACTCCCAATTTAAACGTCGGTTGGGATGTTGGTTGTGATACTGGTGGCGGTGTTTGCACTTTTACTGGAACGTTTAACTTAATCGTTGGCGGCTGTGTTGGCTGCTGTGGGGATGGTGCTGGCGGTGGCACAAAAGTCGGTGGCATTAGCGGTTGTCCTACGAGACATCGAACATGTTCATCTTTGAATAACTGTTCAAAAATATATTTTGTACTGCCGTGAATATCGCCAAAATTAAATTGCAAATCTTTCAACTCGAATGGACATCCAACAACCGTTCCCTTGATGTTAACGCGAGGCAGCTTACCTTCACGCGTAAATTCAGTCAATCTTCCATCAAAGGTAAATTCGGTAATGTTAAAGCCTTTTCCTAGAATGCCCGCAGCAAATTGAACGGTATTTGAGAATACACCTACCACACCGCGAGCAACGGGAACCCAAGGTTTTAATACAAGATCGCGATATACATTTAATCCAGCAACTTCGAGATTACGGCGAACAATACCATCCCAGAACAAAGCGCAGGATGAATCAGGCCAATTATGTTTGCGACATATTTGCCATTCTTCTGCCAACTCTTTATGCAAGCGCCTGAGCTCTGTTTCAACGCGTTCAAATTCTGCAAATGATTTTTTATCAAAATCAGGCACGATACCATGTGCAAATTTGTTCATCTCTTCTTCGATATATTTCATGAGCGTTTGACGCATATGACCAGTTATGAAGAAATTTTCGGGCTTAATCCCTTCTTTAAGAATTTCAGCTAATGCTGCTCTAATTTCTAAATCAGCCTCAAATTTATCAAAAAGCTTCGTGGTTGATTTGGTATAAAGCCCCTCTGGAACCTTAATTGCTATAACGGTATCAGAAGAAATGCCACCAAGAATATCGAGTACAATTTTTCCTGAAAGATAAAAATAGGCTACAAGCTTTTGTTGCTCATCTAAGCCGATGCGAAAATCAACGCGAGCTCCTTTTTCTTCTGGGCGCGATCCGGTAATTTTTAATGCGCCAATTTGCGTATTGGTTACAAATCCTAACCCACGAATACCTTCATTCAATGAGATACTAAAGTTCACAGTGCCCAGGGCATCTAAAAATTTAAAATCTCCACCAAATTTGACGCCTGGTTCGTAAGATTTTCCAGCAAGCTCGACTGATTTTGGAACCACATACAGATGGGGATTATTAATAGCAAGATCAGGAATTTTACCCGCGTATTGTGGTTTAAGATTAATTTGCCCCGCGGTAGCTTCTTTAATTTGCAAAGCGCCAAAATCAATTACTTCTTCCAAGCTCAAGTAGCCGCTCATGCTTGCTTGCAATACAAAGTCACCAATACCCCCAACCGTTGTGTAGGCAACTTTAACTGCGGCTTCTAACTCCTTGCTCTGTTCTTTTAACGCGGGGTTAAGTGCAATTTTTCCTCGGAATCCTGCCCCAGAAATTGGTATAGTTCCTCCCGTTCCGACAAGTTGCGCCCATTGAGCTTCGCCCGTTAAGCCTACCTCATGCAACTCAACATGTGCGCCAGGTAAACTTGGCAAATCCATTTTGCCTTTAGTCCAAGCCGATATTTGAAGTTTATCTGGAGCAACTAAAATTGCTCCTTGCACAAGTTGCGGTTCCTTAAATATGAGGGGCCATGTAACTTGAAATCCAGTTTCTATACTAAAGTGTGGCACAAAGACACCTGGCATAGTAACGCTCTGTGGTACTATTGCTAACTTAAGTTTAAGCCCTGTTGTTTCAAATGGTCCAAGTTTTAGTCTGCCTGGCAAAATACCCGTTAATGACGTGCCGTTAATCTCAGGATTTATAACGCCATACACTTCGACAACATTCATCCGTTCACCAAGGAGGTCAGTAATTTTTTCTAGCCCCCCTTTTGCTTCGAGCATAAGCAAAATATTTGCTCCCGGCTCTAAGCGCACGCCAACTTGCTTAAATTCATATGACGATGTAGAAAGTGCAAGCACCACAAACGGCGGTGTAAAACTATCCAAGAAAGTCAACTGCGGCACCAACTGACCAATTTTGAGGACATTTGGAATAACAACAAGCAGACTTACATCTGGTGCAACACCCTCGGGACTGTCAAGACCAAAATAGAGCATCGTGTTGACGGGCACCCCAAAAAGATCAACTTTACCTTTAACAGCAACTCCTGCAGCTGCTGGTTCACTTTTTAACCCAGCAGTTGTAACAATGTCAAACCAGGGTTTATGAAAAACAATTTTATTAAAAATTTCTTTGATCGTTGCAGGCATGTCAAGTTGATTTAAGAACGGCAAATTGCTCAGACCAATAGGTTTACCTTCTTGAATGAGTTTAAGAGTGTCAGTCCAGGCTGTACCAAAAATAGTCGCTACCTTGTTGATAATCTCTGGTGGAATTATTTGTTGTAATTGAGGTATTTGAGCCGATAAACCTGTAGTAATTAGACCAACAAAAAAATAGGCCCGGCAATATTTTGAAATACTAAGCATACGCTCCCCCTGCAAAAGAATAACGTCCTTTTTACCGTACTCTCTTACTATGAAAAAGCGCAATAATTTGCACTGATAAGTCCTAAAATATGAAAAAATTCTTGAATTCAGGCTTCGCTTTATATTAAATTATATAATAGAATATTAATTTGTTTTAAAATTGGATCATCTATTATGAACAAATATCTATTCCTGTTTTTATCCTGTGTAGTTTCAACGTCACAAGCAACTCAAGTTGCCTATGTAGCAGATTACACCAATAACACGGTAACTCCGATCGATCTTACTACCAACACACCAGGCAAAACCATAAGTACTGCTGGTGCACATGGCGGTAGCGAGCCAACAAGAGTTGTTATAACTTCCAATAATCGCTATGTAAACGTTACCAATACATCTGGTGGCACGCATAACCTTGGCGATGTTGTAGTTATTGATACCCACAACAATAATGCTGTAACGAGCATAGAAGATGAGAACTTTAACGGGCCTGGAGGCATGGCTATCGATCTCCATGGCATTGCCTATGTAACAAATGTTTATTCAAATAAAATCTCATATTTTCCAACTCCCATTGCCTCGTGGATACGAACATTATATGTTGGTGCTACGCCTCTCAATATCGCAATTACACGAGATGGTAAATATCTGTATGTAACAAATTCTGGAAGCGATTCTATATCTGTCTATGACATTTCAGGCAGTAGTCCAATGTTCTTCGCAACTATAGAAGTTACCAATCCTTATGATATCGCTATTACCCCAGATAATAAGATGGTATATGTAACAAATAACAATGCGGGTAGCGTTACGTATTTCCCTGTTGGTCAAGAGGATCCTCCACTGCGCACCATAACTGTTGGGAGTTTCCCTGCAGGTATTGCTATTACTCGCGATGGCCAATATGCCTATGTAGCAAATCAGAACAGCAGTACTGTTTCTATGATTCAGCTGTCAACTAACATGGTAGTCGCTACTATTAAACTGCCTTCGGTAGGCGGCCACATAGCAATAGCAAATAACTTTGTTTATGTGAGTAGTCATTCTACCGTTTCATATTTTGCTGCTGGCCAAACAAACCCTACGGTAATGACTATTAATGGCTTTACTATGCCTATGGGTATTGCAATAACCACCACACCTTGATGCATTTTTAGCGTTAGCTATGTTCTGGCGCATACAAACAAATTGTTTCTACCACTCCAAAACGCGATAATTTGATGAAGCTCTTCTTTTAACGAAGTAAATAGCGATAATTTGGTAATTTTACTTTGTAGCCCACATTGCCACCTTCAAGATCACTCCATTGATCCCCCACACTGCCAACAATATGATAACCCTCTTTTGTCAGCTGCGAGCGATGTGCGGTCTTATATTCTTGGGCAGATAATTGTTCTTCTGCAGGCGAACGCACAATGAGCTTGTCAAACGTGGAAAACCCTTGTTCACGCAGATTTTTTAAGGTAGCATCATATTCATCAAGCTTGCGGCCGGTTAAAAAAATGACATGAAATCCATGTTTAACAAGATAGTCATATAGTTTTTTTGACTGGGCAATTGCCGGCGCATCAGCACGCATGACCCATTCGTGTGCAAATTCTGGAATATAGCCAAATGAGATCGATTTCTCATCGCAATAGCTAGAAAGTACCGTATCATCAATATCAAACACTACCGCTGCATTATTTTCGGGTGAAATTTTTGAAAAGTGGGAAATCACTTGGTTAACAATCGCATCCATGTCTCGATCATATTGACCACACTCGTAGTATGCTTCTATCCGCTCTTTAGCGAGAGAGAGATTAATAAGTTCAGTTTTCTGCGATGGTGCAGGGCATTTTTCAACCGATGCAATATCGGAGGAGCGCTCAATGCAGCCAGTGAGAGCAAGCAAAATAATAAGTGAGAAAAGGCCTTTAATTCGGATCGTGAATTTAGTCATAAAAAATCCCCCACCCGCCGTTGCGCATTCTGCGCTATGGCGTGGTGTCACGACGTAGCGCTTGCAAAGGCGGACTCATTAATAATTTCTTATTTTGAGAGTACGGAAATTAGGTGGAGCAAGGCAATAACTGCAGTGAAATTAGTTGTTAAGGGTAATAATTTTATATAAACTAAGTGATATTTTTTATTAATATTTATAGGAATTCTTATGCTTAGAAAATGTATCTATCTTGGTCTAATTTTAGCTGCTGCGCCTACAAATGCCATGCACTATAGTTATCAACGTGACTATCAAATCATAATCCCACAAGTCACGGTAAAATTAGAAACCAATCCAGGTATTTTTATTACAGGACTAAGTGCAAGTGTCTTAGCAGGAATAATAACTGGCATTTGTTTTGGAGCACTTAATAAATCAACCTATGAGGAATGTCACAAACGTGGATACAAGAAAACGAGCAAATTTCTTTGTTGGCTCATAAATCCTTCGGCAAGAGCTACCATACTTTTTAATCTTGCAACTTATGCAAATACATTAGGGATTCCATTTCATGGCGGCTTGGCTCAGATGATTGCAGAAACACTTGATTGGCTTATTTATTTTGAGAAGATCAAATTGCCGTATGATAAAAATCCAGATGAATTAGAAAATAAGCTAGAAAAATCTCAGCAGGGGACCCCTGCAAAAGCTCAAAACACATCAAATTATTAATTTAATAATAAACGAAACATTCTATATTGCAGTAACCGCGCCCTTAATTTATAGTCCTCGTTTTTTCCATTATATTGGTTCGCATTCAATTAATGAGATCACTATCAAACGCTTGCAGGCTGCTTAAAAATCAACAGAAAGCACTGCGCCCACGGTTTTTTGCTGGGCTCTAAATTGGCCATTAAATGGCAGTTTTACAAACAGTGAAACATAAGGATGCACGAATCGACAGTCATCTTCTGGCAACAAATCATAACTTCCAATCAAGAAAAGCTGATGAAGCGTCCATTCTTCAAGCTGCAACGAAGTGTTTGAAATATTTGAAGAAAATTCATTGCCGATAATCACAAGGTTATCATCACCTCGTCGGAAGAATTGATACCCTGCCTTTGCTGAAAATCCATCAAAGAAATGATGAAATTCGGCATACAGATTAAATTCTTGTAAAAGACCATAATTTTTAAGCACGGGGAATTTTTGCAGCAATAATAATTCGGTCTGATTTATGTTTGTTTTTATGCGTCGGCATTGCGTAGTGCTAAATAAGTGCGTTAATTCAACATACACTCCTGCGCGCAAGTAACACGCCATTTCTGCAGTGAGGCCAGCACCAAGAATGAGACTATACGCACCATCAAAACCAAATGGCAAAGCAAAAATCTTATCTTCATCGGCTTTTTTTCCGGTAGGAAAACCAAGGCCAAGGCGCGCCTGCAGCCGGACATTGTGCAAAAATTCTTTTTCTTGTTCAAATTCTTGAATCCATTCTCCCATCAACGTGAGGTCGCCAATGCCAGCACGTTTCCAGCCTTGCAAGCTAAGACCATCTCCCAACACAAAAACATTGGTAAAAAAATCATTGGTTAAATATTGGCGTACGCGTGCATCATCGGCGCTGATATTTTGTGTTTCATTAATCCATTGTACGTTTTGCAGCGCTAGAGAGTACACCGGCATATGCACACCAAGACACAGATTATAAGGGAACCCTTTGCGCGCAGAAAAACCAACACCGCCATGATATTTGAAATCACCATTGACGATAAAATGCCCACGCACTCCATCATCATTAGCGCCAATTTTGGTGCGCAACTGACCGATAGCACTCAGAGGGTCAAATCCTTCTAACATTTTGAGCGCATCTTGGGTTGGATTCCAAATCTGTAGTGGATTAACACACGCACCATTTTCATTAAAGGCAACGGTGTCAAAACCAACTTCAGGAAGTATCGAAAATTGCCAGCAAAAATCTTTTTGAAATTCTGGCTCAACCATCTGCTCATAGGGACGTAGCAAAAACATTGCTTGAACATTGATAGGCAGAACTACAAAAAGAAGAGCTGCAAAAAGATAGATGCGATTAGCCATACTAAAAACTCTTTCTGTTATTCATTAACAAATAAGCCAAAATTTCCCGCGAGCAACCAACTGCCTGATGCGGAGCTTTGTGCAAGATATACTAGTTCATTGGTCGAGGCAGGTATAGTAATAAATTGCGCGGATAATGTTGCCTGAGGGAACCCTATCACCATATTTGGTGGCAACAGTGCCGTCATGGCAGGAACTGTAAGATCGCGGTCAGAAGTTAAGTAACGCGAACCTTGCGTCGCGATGAGATTTCTGAATCCGCTGAGGTTAACAAAAAATGATGGTGAATTTTGAATAAACAAATCATTCAATGGAAGAATGGTAGTTGCATCAACCAAGTTGCCCGTAAGATTTTTTACCGACATGCGCGACATGCGCGATCGATTATTACCAATGTCGCCACTTACAAAATAGACCAAACCACCAGGTCCTGTCGCAAGATCTTGGCTTTTGCCAGTTGCGGTAAGAGGAAACATGAAGGTAATTGGTGGCAATGTTTGTGGCAGAGGAACTTGGGTCCAGGCAAGGGATGCCGGACCAGTTATTGTTGGACTTGCAACATTTACCCCATTGCCAACTCTAAAGAGACCATTGTTAGTTGCAACCAGAGCAAGTTTTTGCGAAATAAGCATATCAAGCAGTACGCCGCCTGCAGAAACACCAGGAAGATCAGTTGGTGAAGCCAAATGCACAGAAATTATCGAATTAGTTGCAAAATTGCTTGCTGCAATATCGATGCGATCAAGTCCGCTGTCAGAAAGTACATATAAATAATTTTGATCGCAGATCAATTTGCGCACAAAGCTAAATGAGCCGACATTTTTAAATGCCATATCATTGGTCAGATTTACAAATCCAGAACCAATACCCATTGCGGTGTTCCATCCACTGCCATTTGGTCGAACAAGAACCGCAAGTCCACCGACGCCACCCACGGCAAGATATGAATTTCCATTCACTCCTACTACTGCCGCAATTTCGGCGCACGTTATTGGTCCCACATTGCCGAGCGCTCCACCGGAAATTGTAACTACTTTTGCTGTTAGCGGAATAGTACCAAGTGCGCCATTTTTAAACACCTGCGCATCAGTAGCAAAATCTCCAGCTGTAGGAACAAGAGCACCATTTACTCGAGCGCCTGATTGTATTATTGAAATTTGTTGTAAGCTCGTAGCTATCAGCCACGCAACACCTGTTTGTCCTGGCGGTGTTGTAGTTTGATTAATCAGACCGGTAGTTGTTGAAGCCAAATCAACCATGCCCTGGATACCAGCAATCGAAAGCGGAAACTCTGTACCGAGTAAGGCGCTTAAACTTGCAAGTTCCGTTGGATCACCTGAGCTCCACAATGTGCGCTTTACCGTCATAATGGTAGCTGGATTGGCACTGTTACTCACGAGCGTATTGAAATTTCCTGCAAATCCGTCGTACATGACGCCAAAAATATTGTTGGTACTACCACCAACTCGCTGCCAGGGCGTCCATCCTTTTATTCTGCCCAGTTCATCAAAGAGCGCATAAGAACTAAATATACCAGGCAATTGATTGACATCCGGTGCGCCCACCGCAACATATACCGCATCGCCTTGCACAAACATATCGGTCACCACACCGGCGGGAACCGGTCCACCACCAACCATAGCTGCAACATCGGTAGATTTAAGAATGTCAGCGTTGGTAATCGCTGGTTGCGTCAAAGAACGATAAACCAAAAAT
>JABDCY010000034.1:0-10550 GCA_013287855.1 Candidatus Babelota bacterium
TTGCGCAAGAAAATCAGGGCGAAGAACAGCAACCATTGCTCAAAAAGCAAAACGTAAGCGCATTTACAATGCAGGCTGATGAGCAACCAGTAATCATTGCGCAGAACCTGATGGAAGTTGTCACACAAGAGGATCCTCCTCAATCACCAAGTAGCACAGATGAAGAATTGGTGGTTGTTTTTGATTATTTGGATGATCCTAGTAATGCCCGATATCGTTAAAGAAGAAACAAACATGCTCTACATTATTTTGTTATTAGTGTCCCTATTGAATAATTCATCGTTTTTATGCATGGAGTCTAAAAAAATATTTGAGTTGACCAAACATGAAAAGCCTTATGCGTGTCCTTATTGTGCAACGGACAACAATATTGCATCGCTAGAAGAATATCTAAAATCTACGCGTGTTGCATTACATCGCAAGCTTGATGAGCATGTTATTTCTGAACATAAGCAACAGAGTAATTGCTTGATATGCCCTTATCCTCTGTGCAATAAAATTTTACACTCTCCCTTTAGGTTAAATACGCATTACTGGAGAATGCACAGCACCTATTATAAATTTCCCAACACAACTAAAACACAGGTGTGTGCCGCATGTGGTGATGTGCATATTCATTTTGACCGTTTTAATGATCATATGGCTTGTGTCGTACATGTAGATAAAAAAGGGAAACTAATAACTGTGACCCAATTTTTGGAAGATAGAGATAGTAAAAATCAACATAGTGCGGAAAAATCAAGAAAGAGAATTCTTGAAAAAAAAGATGCTTGTGAGGAAATTAGTACCGAATCAAATTTAAAAAAATCACGACACGAAACATCAGAAATAAAAGAAGGACAGGAATTCCTGCCTGATTGGGCAAGTTCGCCTCATGATAAAGACGTTGAAAAGATTCTTACGGTTATCCTTGGACAAGAAAAGTTAAAAGAACGTTGTGATTTAGATTATTATCTTGCCGCAGGGAATTCTGAGCAGGACGAATGTTAATGAAATGAAAGGTGATGGCATGCAAAAAATACTAATTTTAGCGTTCTTGATTCCTATCATTGCGCACAGCATGAATAATGAATTTCAGCAATTCTACCAGCTAAAAGTTCATAAGACGCCATACGCGTGTCCTTATTGCGCACATGCCCGTGGTGTAACATCATTAGAGGAATACTTGGAAAAATATCAACAAAAGCAAGTTGCGTTGTACACGTTATTACCAGCACATGTGGAGCAAGAGCATCAGGATCTTAACGAGGTGTTATGGGACAAAAAAAAGTGGACTGATGGCAAGGTGCATACGTCATGCAAGTGCCCTCAGTGTAATCAACTCTGGAAAAACTTGTTTTTACATTATTGGTCTAGTCATCTAAGCAGAAATACGAATATGGTAACACATGACGTGAAAAATTGTCCGGGATGTGGAAAATCATTTAAAGCTTATGCGGCATTACGCAAACATGTGTGGGCCACGGTGCATGTAGATAATAATGGCAATCCTATGACGGTTAATCAATTTCTTGAAACTCAGCAATATACTGTGGTTGATCAAGAAGAAGAATGGGCTAATAAAATATTTCACCATTTGGCTAATGAAAGCACCGCGAGTAATTCAGTTGATGGTTTGCAAAATACTGAAACAGCTGATAATGCGTTGCATTTTGATCTTACTGATCAGACAGAAAATTTTAATTTTCAAATTTTGCCTAAACTTACATTGGATGGTTTTGACGATGAGTTTGGCAAAACTGATTTTAAAAATATATTTGATGGTTCTGATGACGAGCAAAAATAGGAAAATATCGATGAGAATATTATTCACGCTCATGTTGTTTCTTCTTACTCATGGCGCGTACTCCATGGATACGGAAGAATCCTACGAGCTAAAAGTTCATAAGACTCCACATGCCTGTCCTTATTGTGCACATGCTCACGACATTAAAACATTAGACGAATATCGGCAAAGCGACAAGGTCGCATTACATTTTTCCTTGAACAAACATTTGCGCGTTGAACACAGTGATCTTCAAAATAAGATGTGGACCGAAGTTGTATGCGCAAAGCAGACTCATCTGAAATGTACGTGCCCTGCATGTAATATGTCGTTACAAAGAATAGCTCACTTTTGCAACCATTTTTGGACCGAGCATCAACACGTTACGTATCCTACGCTTAAGCAAAGCAAGCAGTGTCCTGGCTGTGGTCAAGAATTTAGAAATTCTAGTAAACTTATGCAACATGCAAAAACTATTGTGCATGCCGATAAAAGTGGTAACACTTTGACACTAAAAGAATTTTTAAGTAATCACACTATAGCTACAAGCGAAAAAAAATCTCGACCGCTTGAGCAACGCGAAGAAAGAGGGTTAGAAAAAGAACGTAAAATCGCCAATGAGCAGCCAATTGAGCAAGAACAATGTTCTATTGAAGATCTGCCAGTTTTATCTGACTTCGACAAGCTTGGTGAACAATGGCAAGATGATGGTCGTTTCGCCAATAAAAAATGGAACGACTTCTTAGATTTGCCAGAAGCAGATCTAGGAGAATATGGCGGATAATCTATAAGATAGTATGCTGTCGCACGACCGTGATAAGCTTTTTATATTTTTTTTGCATAGCAAGTGCATTGGCCACCTGATGATTATTGCTCGCTGTCTCAAGAGGAATCGTAATGCACTGTTTGTTAAATGCCACCGTTTCAAATAACGTGCCTGCGCCAGAACGGCAAATCACGAGATCCGCTGCCGCATACAACAATGCCATGTCATGATTATATACAAACACCTGCGCTTGAATGTTGTGTTGCCCATACCAGTTCTGCCACTGCTCTGCATTATCCTGCTCTCCAATTTGGTGCAAAAAATAAAGATTCTGAACATCTTCTGAGAGCTTTACCCATTCTTTTACATAATTGTTGATAAATAATGATCCTTGCGAGCCGCCAAGAACCAAAATAACTTTTTTTGATGGCAAAATACTGAGCTGTTCGCACGCCTGCTGTTTTGTGCTAGTGCGCTGTGCGAGTGAAAATCGCACCGGATATTCTTGATACTGGCACTTTGTACTTGGCAAAAATTGTTTTGTTTCTTCAAAACAGGTCAAAATGCGCGTAGCCAATGGTGCCAGAAACTTGGTTGCTTGCCCTGGTTCTACATTCAGTTCAAAAAGATCGATAGGAATTTTTAGTGACCACGCTGCAAGGCAGACGGGCAAGGAAATATACCCGCCCATACTGATGACGCACTCAGGCTTATTTTTTTTCAATAGGCGATAACTTGTCGCGGTTGCTTTGATCATCTGATAAACATAGAGTGGCCATTTAAACGGATTTTTGTACGGAATGTTTCCCACAGCAAGTGTGATGTGTGCATGTATATTTGCAGATGTCGCAACAATTTTCCTGTCAAGCGCCGTTGCGGCAGAAAAGAAGAGAATGTGGTGCGCGCTATTTTTTTGTACAAGTGCCTCTGCAAGCGTAAGGGCGGGGATAATGTGCCCGCCCGATCTTCCAGCTACAAAGGCCGTAGTTATTTTTTTTGTTCTTGATTCCATGTGAGTAGCAGCTGTTGTAGTTCTTTTTGTTTCGTTTCGTCCAAAGTAAGAGTGATAAGATGCTCAAGAGTGCTGGTGGCCTTTGCAAGATTGCCTTTGCGATAGTAAGCATGCGCCAAATGTTTGGCGATAGTATCATCGTTTGGTTCTTGCTCGGCTATTTTCTCAAAGATCTCAAGCGCTTTATCGATCTCATTTTGATGATAATAGATTGTGGCTTGTGTGTCCAGAATGTGCGGATTGCGTGCATCCAAGTTTAAAGCTTTTGCAACCAATAGTTGAGAGGTTTCAAGATTCTTTTCTTTGGTTGCATAATAGTAGGCCATTAAATTGAGAAACAACGCATTATTTTGCACTGCGGTCTCATATTTTCTGTAGAGCTCTTTGAGCTGTTTGTACTGCTTGTGATCATAATAAAGTGCCCCGAGTTGGAAAAGCAGCGCAGCTTGTAATTTTTCATCATTGGTAGCGTGCAAAGCGCGCTTGAGGTAACCCGTAGCAGCGTGAGTACTTTGCGTGCGCAAGTATAAATCAGCAAGATATAAGGTAGGTAGCAGATTATCAGGTTGCTGTTTTTCTATCTCATGCAACGTCTTAATCACCAGTTGAATGTCCGCACCATTGCGATACAGCAGATGCAACGTGTTGTACCAGAGCGAATGAGTTGGTTCTTGCAATGCCCAATCTTTGAGCGTTGCGAGTGCTTCTGGAATTTCATTAAGCGCGGTCAGAATTTGTATCTTGAGCATTTTAGCTTCAAGATTTGCGCTATCTTGCACAATACATTGTTCAATAGCTGCTAGCGATTGTTTATATTTTTGTTCTTCAAAAAGGCGCAGTGCGTGATTAAAGCAATCGACCGGTTCTGACATGGTGGTGACATTTTTGTCCATAATTTTTTGCTTGAAGGCAAGGCCCATCATATGCTGCTCAATTTCTTGGTTAGGTCCGGCAAGATCAAGAAAGTTGGTATAGCCTTTTATTGCTTCTTCAAGCCGTCCTGCTTTTTCTTCCAGCAACGCATGCAGTAACCAGCCTTTTTCAAAGCGGGGTTGAATTTCGAGACTTGTTTTCAAGCTCGCCAGTGCTTCTTTTTGTTTATTGAGCGACAAATAAATTTGCGCTTTCATGAAATGGAAAATAAAGTGGTTTGGTTTGCGCGGCGCAATATCAAGGAGCGCATCGATAACTTTGATCGCGTTTTCTGGTTCTTTGCGGCGTATATATGCTTGCGCTGTGTTGAAGGCAATTTCCTGATTTTTTTTGTCTTTTTGATTTAAGGTGATGAGCAGCTTATCCGCTGCTTCTTCATTCTGCGTGTTTGCAAGTGCCTGTGCATAAATGAACATGATATCCATGTCATCTTTAAATGATGTTTCGATAACCGACTTCAGCTGCACAATCAACTGATCATTATTAGTGTCATGCAAGAAATGGATAAGTCCCTTGTGCGCAAACACAGGGCTTTCTAATGCGAGAGCACGTTTGTAAAACTTGAGTGCATCTGGCCATTGTTTATCAAAGTGTTTGTAGTTGGCCATTAAATAACTGTGCACTTGATCAGCAATTTTTCCTTGTTCTGTGTGCAGCGATCCGCTCCACATAAAAGCTGCCGTTAGTACTAAATTCCATTTCATTTACTTCTCCCTATAACAGCGAATCAAAAACTGTTCGAGTGCCCTACGCAGCTCAGGATCATCGATGCGTTCCAGTGCCTTTTTTTCAGGTGGTGCAAGTTCGATCCGTACGGCAGCAATTTCTTTCTTGGGTTGATGATGGTGTGTGCGCTTTTTTTTGATACCACTCAACTTAAAGCGTAGTTGTTTGATGGGAGCATCCGCTAGTTTTTCATTAATTGTTTTGAGTAATAGTGGAGAAAGCAGATAAAGTTCTTGTAGCCAACAAGAATCGCTCACGCCCAAAATAAGTGTGTCTTTTTCTATTTTTTCCAATTGCACAAAGCTGCTTAAATTGCCAAGAATAGCGTCCCATTCTTGCAGTAACTGAAATTTCCAGTTGTTTTGTTGATTAATTATGCTGCTCAACAGGGCATGGAGGGGTTTGCTTGTGGACATTACGCATCTTTTGGTTTTTCTTTTGACGTTTGATCTGTGGTTTGTGCATTTTTTATGAGGTTGCCTACTATCCGCTTAGCTTGATCATATGTCTTGGCAAGAGTTGAAGATTCTCTGGTTAGATTTGAAAGTGAAAAAATATCTTCCCGTTTGCCTGCGTCTACTTCATCGAAATAGTTGGTGTTGATAAAAGGTTTCACACCAATGACGAATAGCACAAATGCACTAGGAACCCTAATCAGTAGTTTTAACGGAGATCCACTTTGGCTTAAAATCTGCAAGCTGGTATACAAGGCAGTACCATGCAGAACATATTTGCCATATTTTATCAGCGTCTTTTCTTCATCAGATTGTGATGAAAGCATAGCTGTGCTGAGTGCAAGAGAAATTACAAGAAGATGAAGGGAGCGTCGGCTTGTGAACATGTTTTATTCCTTAAATATGAATTATTTTTGATCCCGTTCGTGGTGACCCCTCGGCAAAGCTCGGGAGTAAACGCCCTTCTTGGTCTTTCTTCCTAAGCTGCCTGCCCTGAGCCCGTCGAAGGGTCGAACCAAGTTTCAGGTTTTCATGCAAAATTGCAAGGGATTAATGAATACTATTTTTTCTCTTCATCAGCCTTATAAGCAAAAACAACATCATGCAATGTTTCTTTCTCTTTATCGAACAATTTGTGTTGAAATTGTTCTTCATGTGGCAATGCTTCACGTGGCACTTTCCATGCGGTAACGCCCCACATTGGAAGAACCTTAGGAGCTAGCAACTGCTTTTTCTTCGTTTTGAGAAAAATATATTCGCCATGTGCTGTCAGCGCTGTAGGATCATAATCATAACTAGGATCTAGGGGGATTAGACAAACTTCCTTTTGAGTGAAGGCATTATAAATAGTGATGCATGGTTTGTGTAGATTGCATGTCGCAAGGTAGTTCCTGTTAATAAAGCATGTCTCATTAATAGTTGATTGATTTTGTTCTTTAGTTTCTTGATAAGAACGTTGTGTCAGTATTCGATGTCGTGGTTCATATGGTATTTCGGGATCTATGAAATCAAGCGTATATAATGTTTCATGTAATTTAGTAGCGTCAATTTTATCAACATGAGCGCTGGTAAGAACTGCACGATCTATATTAGCATTGAATGTAATCGAACCCGCTGGTTGGTCGGTTAGCGCACTAAAGCTAAAATCAAATAGCGCAGTTCCTGGATCAGAAGAAACATTCCAAGAAGAAGTTAATTTTTTTCTATATAATTTCATCTCGGTGATAAGATAAATATAATCATCTAAGCGACGCATTCCAGTTATGTTTCTTTTAAGTGTAAGAGCCTTTCGTTTACCACGCTCCGATTCGAGTGGATGATTTACCAAAATAGTACTATCGCCGCACAGCGCTATTAATAATGCGTTTGGACTTGAAATTCCGTTGTCGACGATGAGTTTACGAATGCTGCAAGGTTCTGTTTCTGATTGCAATAGATCACTAATTTCGTCGACAAAGTATACTCGATTTTTTTTCTTATGAAGCCGCATTATTTGTCCAAGAGTGGTGCCAAAATAAATATTTCTCTTGGTATCGCATATGCTGCTTACCGATAACAATCCATAATTTTCATCGATATCCCATTGTTTTTTTTGCTCAGGATGTACAATGTCGTGAAGTTCAAGGTGATTGTTGTCTAAAAAAATGAGAGATGGATTTTTCGAACCATGGTCTACCATTGTTTTTGGTTGCTGCTGATCAGCTTTTATTTCGCGATCAATAACTTTGAACGGTTTGATCAGTTTCTCTTGCATGGCCATACAGAAAGAGGGAATGCTCGCTATCATTACATAATAGAGATATTTTGGCATATGACCTCAGCAAGATATATTTAGAAGAATTTTGGATTATTTTAGCATGAGCCTCAGTTTTGTAGTATCAAATTTCTATTTCTTTCAATGCATCAAGACCGCAAGCAATTATCTTTTCACTCATTGAAAAACGAATAGGGCCAGGAAAAATTACATATATCTGGTCAAGTTTTAAATCTTCAAGCGCTATATTCATAGATTTTGTAATTTTAGGGCTATCGGTATATTTAAATTCAAACCCTATTCTTTTACCATTTTTAAATGCAAGAAGATCAAGCTCTGCTTCATTATGTGTCGACCAAAAATAACAATCATCAGATCGAATCTGTAAGCAATCGATAATCTGTTCTAAAGCAAAGCCTTCCCATAATGGTCCAATCTTAGGTGTTTTTGCCAACTCAGTAATAGAACGAATAGAAGATAAGGCATTAAAAATTCCACTATCTCTAAAATAAATCTTTGGCGTTTTTACTTGTCGTTTTTTTATATTTTCAAACCAGGGTTGCAAAACACGTATCATAAAAGTACCGGCAAGTATATCCAAATACTTTGTAACTGTTTTATCGGATACCATTAAAGAAGTCGAAATTTCATGAGCATTGAAGGTTTGACCGTGATAAAAACAAAGCATCATCCAAAATCTATGCATTAATTTTGGCGGCACATCAAAACCGAATCCTGGCAAATCTTTTTCTAAGAATGTAGAGATGTATCCTTCACGCCATAAAAAACTATCCTCTTCTGATTTTGCCAAATAGGATCTTGGAAATCCGCCACGAATTAATAATCTATCTGAACGATCGATATCAAATAAGGTAAATGGAGGGAGCTCTATGTAGCCAATTCTGCCGGCTAAGGTTTCTGATGATTGGCGTATTAAATCTCGAGATGCGCTTCCAAGGATCAAAAAAGTATATTTTTTTATCGGATCATCAACTAAGACTCGCAAAATGGGAAAGAGATCTGGCCTGCGTTGAATTTCGTCTATGACCACAAGGCAATCTGAATAATTACTCAGCGTAAGCAGGGGGGTTTCCAAACTCGCTAAATGGGTCGGATTTTCCAAATCAAAAAATTCAACCTTTTGAGGGTATTGAGCAGCAAATTGACGAGCAAGTGTAGTTTTTCCTACCTGTCGCGCTCCTAGTATTACACAGATAGGTTGGACGCGCAGATGCCTTTTTATTTGTTCTAAGTAAATTATTCTTTCCATTAATCCTCCATGAAAATTCGGATTACAATTCCGATATTACATGGAAGATTTGATTTTTGTCAAGGGTTTAGGTCATAGACAAAAGATCTCCTTCTGTTACCCTAAAAATGTTCATTATCTTTAATCTCCCTTATTCATGCAATGCATGGGGGCCGTATGATTTCCGTTAACGCTATCCTCTAAGTAGCCAGCAGGTTGGAAAAATGCAGGGAAATTTATCTCACCGCTCGTCCTGAGTGCCGAGCCTTGCGAGGTGTATCGAAGGATCATTCCTAATTTTGACTTATGGTTCGATACAATTTGCTCATTAAGATTCGCAAATCACTCACCACGAACGGAGTTGATGAAATCCTCTTATTCCGCTCGCGCTATTTTCCTATTCCATTGTTGAGCTTGTGGCCTACGCCACAGGATTCGTAATTTTCCAAATAAATCAAAGGAATAACCATGATATATGCATATCGCATACTATCTGTGTTAATCATCGGGATGAGCATGTTAATGTGTGCCCAGATGATTAAAAAATCTGAACAATCAAATCATGAAAGAATAGAAACAATGAGTAATCAAAGCCAATCAAAATGGTTAGACGTAATTAATGCATCCAAAAATGTTGGGGCATTTACAGCAAAGGACAAATTCAGTAGCCCGGTGATTATCGAATGGAAAATCCTGGGCACTACGTCGCCCGATTTTGCTCCAACCATGCGTAGCATTGCAGACCTAGCAACGCATGCATTCACGTCAGTGGAACTGCAATTTTTGCAACAACACCCGCAAGCGATGACAACTGAGGGATTGTATCAGGACAATCTGGCGGAATTTCAGAACCAAGGCACGCAGTTTGATTGGCAGGGGATTGAAAACAAAATTGCATCTATTATCAGTAACTTATACACCACGATGGACTGGTCAAAGTTTGGCGGCGATGACCGGTATATTTTTGCCATGATCAAAGATGAAAAGGGTGGCCTGCTTGGCTTTATCACCTTCTTTGTTCGACCATCGTATGCATATGGTGATTGCAAAGTGACTGCCATGGGCATAATGCCTGCGGCGCAAAATCGTGGTCTTGGCAAATTGCTCATGAGCTCAATTTTTGAAATCATTCGGCAGATTCAGCGCATATTTCTGTCAACACGAGTGACCAATGTAAAAGCTATTGCAGCGTATCGCAGTTGGGGTTTTGTGATTGATAAAAATCCGATGCAAGAACCAGGGCACACGTTTAATCCTGATTATTGGATATTCATGGAATATCGAACAGAACAAACTAAAATTCTGCAAGAAGCTGCACGGACTCTGGTGAAGTAAATAAACAACCCCCGAAGATGATGGTAGCGCATCATCTTCGGGGGTTGTGTTTGTAGGAATGTAAGATTTTGTTATTGTCTAGCAAGTTGAATTTAAAATTTTGCTCTGTGGAGAAAGCAATGAATAAATTGCGTAGTGGCTTGTTGATTTTTGTTGGGTTAGTTTTAAGTTCGATTCTTGTTATACGACATTTTGATAGATTTGGACCTGTCAACATGGCAACAAAAACCTGTTTGATTACCGGCGCATCTTCTGGTATTGGACGACATCTTGCCATTGAAATGATCAAACGTGGATGGAAGGTTATTGGTGTTGCGCGACGGGCTGACCTGCTTGATCAATTAAGCCAAAACCTTGGCAGAACTACGTTTATACCATTTGAGTGCGACGTTGGTGATCTTGAACAGGTTCATACTGTTTCTGAGAACATAAAGGCCCAGGGATTACAACCAACGCTTTTTTTCTTGAATGCGGGTACTGGAGAATTAGAACAAAAATGGCAAGTTTCTACTGCGAACCACCAACGTACCTTTGCAACAAATTACTTCGGAGCCAT
>JABDCY010000034.1:10609-10894 GCA_013287855.1 Candidatus Babelota bacterium
CCATTGCATGGATAGAAGAATGGTTGTTGCCTGTTAAGCAATTGGGTGGCGGTAGCTTTGTGGCAATCGCTTCGATAGCAGCACTTCTGGCAACGCCAGACGCAGATGCTTATACTGCAAGTAAGGCAGCACTGGTGCATTGTTTTGATGCATTAAGACGCCAGTATCTCTATGACAACATTGGTTTTAGTGTTGTTCTTCCTGGCCCTGTTGATACCGACATGCTTAAAGGTGCATCAGCAAAAAGCATGCCTTTTAAACATCAGCCAGACGAAGAAGCTCGGT
>JABDCY010000035.1:0-9656 GCA_013287855.1 Candidatus Babelota bacterium
CATATGCATTATATGGTTCAGACAAACCAGATTTCCGGTTTGAGATGAAAATTCATGACATTAGTGAATTGTTCAAAAACACCGAGATTAAATTTTTGAAATCGATTTTAGATGTGCGCGGTAAAATTGGTGCGGTATGTGTGCCAAGTCATGAATTTACTCGCTCTGAACTTGATGGTTGGGTGGAAAAAGCACAAAAGCTGGGAGCAAAGGGATTGGGGCAGTGCATAGATAGAGCCGGGATAATGACGAGAGGGCACCAAAAATTCGCGCGCACCACCGGGAGTATTTTTGGTCAAAATCGGTGTTTCAATTTCGTAAAATCCTTCTTTGTCCATAAATTCGCGCATCGCAAAAATTACTTTGTGTCGCAATGCTAACCGTTCTTGCATTTGGAATCGGCGCAAATCTAAGTAACGATATTTAAGACGCAATTCTTCATCGACATGATCATCTTCATCAATCATAAATGGCAGCGCTTTGCAGGCACTAAAAATAGTGAGTTTGGTAACTTGCAGTTCCCATTTGCCCGTGGCAAGTTCTTCATTGGTAGTGCCTGGCATGCGATCTACTACTGTACCAGTCACTGAAATACAAAATTCTGAACGTAAATGATGAGCGTCTTCGTGAGCTTTTTTGTCGAATGCAGGATTAAAAACAATTTGCATGAGCCCACTACGGTCACGCAAGTCGATAAAAATAAGCCCACCATGATCACGACGTCGATGGACCCAGCCACAGAGGGTAATAGATTTGCTTAAAAAACGGGCATCAACAAGGCCGCAAAAGGAGGTTCGTTCAAAAAACTGCATATTAAAAAATCCTTGGCAAACGGGATAAAATCTTTGTCAGTTTACCAGAATATAGAGAGATGCAAAATAACTGTTTTTTAACACTATGTTGCCAATTGCCAGAATTTGCTAAAACCAGAAGAAATAATGAAAATTAGCAAAATAATTTCATTATTTCCTTGCTGCTCTATCTATAAAGTTGCTAAGCCAAATTATTCAATTATACTATTTAAAGTAAATTTTATAATCTAACATCTCCAATCACCTAAGAGGATCTATGAACAAAATATTGATATCAATGATTTGTGCAGTAAGTATGATTTCTGTACTCAACAGTAACGCAATGGATAAAGAAATCAAACAAACCTCCAATCGTGAGATTCATGTGTGCACGTCGGAACAAGTGAAGTTTTGTCGTAAGTTATACGATGATCATAGCTCTGTGTCTGGATCGGCTTATCTACATGAAGCTCTTCAATTGACAGCTTTAAACACTAAGATCCCTCAATTAACTCGGAGCCAACTTCTTGAACACGAAAACGGATTAAAAACAGCAATTAAATTTGCAGAAGCGAAAAAATTATTCGGAGATAAGACTTTTACTCCATGGAATGATTTAATGATACGGTTTACCGATAATAGTTCTGAAGCAATCTTTGATGCTACTAATGGTACAGAAGACATGAAAGAACTGTTTACGAGTGGACAGATTGAAGCTAGATTAAATTGTTATCAGTCATGGCAGCTAAAATTCATAACACTGGCAAACGTCCAAGCTCGTAGAAAAGAATTAGAAAAAAATAGTTAAAAAACAAAAGAGGCTCTGAAAAATCGGAGCCTTTTTTAATAAGCTTCAGATTATAATTTTAAATATTTCTCTTGAATTTTCATCGATTTTCCTTTAGGGTTAAAATTGACTTAACTTCTATTCAAGGAGTCAATTACATGAAAATGTCTATCATCATCATTGAGAATGCCGCAACCCGATAATCTAAATTCGGCGTTGCGTATCAACACATGGTAGGTCTCATTAAGAGCCACCAATCTTTTTTTTAATCACATTTTTTTCTAATTTTTTATTCGGTAGATTGATCTTTTCTGCACGAGCGGATGGTCTTCTATAGCGAATAAATACCTATAAAAGGTTAACTTTATGAGTACTCCACTACTCGAGCTGCGCTCGATAAAAAAAGTGTTTGGCGCTAAAAAAGCACTGCAAGGCATTTCATTTAACATTAACGAAGGTGAAATTATTGGGCTACTTGGCGTCAATGGTGCAGGCAAAACCACTCTCTCCTCGATCATAGGAACGTTAAATCCACCAACTTCAGGTGATGTGCTGTTTCGTGGAACTTCAATTTATCGCGATGTTCCTGGTTATCGGCGATTCATCGGTTTCTGTCCCCAAAAACCAAATCTCAACGAGCATCTTACGCTGCGACAAAATCTGGAATTTGCAGGGCGCTATTATGGCATGTCTGAGACTGACATTCAAGCGCGCATCAAAGAACTTTCAGCATCACTAGAACTAACCGAATATTTGGAGCAGCAACCGTCAGTACTCTCTGGCGGCTATAAACAACGGTTTTCCATCGCCCGCAGCATCATGCATAAACCGCAGTTCGTGATCTTTGATGAGCCAACAGTGGCATTGGACCCGCATATCAGACATCAGATTTGGAAGATTATTAAAGGCCTCAAGGCAGAAGGAATTTCTATTCTGCTAACCACGCACTACTTGGATGAAGCTGAAATTCTTTCTGATCGCGTAGTGGTGCTGGACAAAGGTTTAGTGCGAGTCATCGACACACCACAAAATCTGATGGCCGATTTTAAACAAAAAAATCTTGAAGATGTGTTCTTGCAACTCATGCAAGAACCGAAGGAGTAATTTATGCAATTATCACAATTATGGTCATACAAGCACACATTTAAAGAGCTGATAAAAACAGATCTTCTGGTCTTGCGTCCGCAGATTCTTGGTAAAATTATCGACCTTTTTATATGGATCATTACCATAGTCCTGGTCAATGCGTACATCATGCCATTTTTTGGCGTATCGGCTGAATATGGCGTTTTCATGCTTGCAAGTTCTGCCGCAAGCGCTGGTCTTTTTGAAATATGGCCAAGTGTCACGGTATTTATCAGCGACTTAGAAGGCGAAAAGAGTATCAACTATTATCTCACACTACCAATTCCTTCCTGGATGGTGCTCGTACGCTCGATCCTCAATTGTGCAATGAATGCTGCAATTATGGGCTTACTGGTAATTCCGATCGGCAAACTTTTTGTCTGGAGTTTGCTCGATATGAGCACCATTAGCTGGTTCAAATATTTCATCATCTTTGTGCTCAGTTGTGTTTTTTATGGGTCATTTTCACTTTGGACTATGAGTTTTGTAAAAAACATGCTCAGCGTTGGCAGTGTGTGGATGCGCTTTATTTATCCGCTCTGGTTTTTGGGGTGCTTCCAGTTTTCGTGGCAATCGCTCTACCAAATGTCACCAGTTCTCGCTTATTTAAACCTGCTTAACCCAATGACGTATGTCAGCGAAGGATTTCGTGCCAGCATTTTGGGTCAACAAAATTCGCTCAATTTCTGGCTCTGTGCTAGCATGCTCATCGTATTCACCGTAGCAATGGGCGCACAAGCGATTTTGCGATTGAAAAAGCGACTTGATTTTGTGTAAGAAAAAAAGGCCTATCAAAAAATTGATAGGCCTTTTCTCTGCTTAAATTTGAAAGCTCATTTAAAAATTTGTTTGGGGAATTTAAAATTTACTTACCCTTGGCATCGCCGGACGAAGAACTTTCATTTAACAAATCTCCCAAACGTGTTGTGTGGTCATAAGGATATGTCCCCATGCCATCGTCTTGATCGGAAAAATCTTCTGAATCTTTATCTTTTGAAAAAACATTTTCGATAGCAGCATCAATTTGTTCAGGTGCAAATGTTGTACAAAGAAAACTCCACAGTTTTGCGAAATCTTCTTCGACACCTGTGTCATAATCGTAAGGACCATCGCCCATTGGATCTTGTTGTTTTATCTGAGAATTTAAAGCTGGTTGTTGGCTGTCCTCCATGGCATTACTTTGACTAGCAATAAAGAGACAAGCGATCAAAAAAAATTTAGCATTTTTCATGTTATCCTCGCAATATGTTAATAATATTAATTTCGTCTTTTTTTCCAGCAACAAAATCTGAGGATTGTATTTTGAGTGTCCTCAATTCCTTCATCAAGATCACGATTTTGACCTTGTCTCGACTCATCAACACTATTTTCCATGAAACTTTGCATCAACCCAATGGTTGTTGCTTTTACTAAGTTGCAAATTTTGGTATTAACACTACGGCCAAAACTCCTAACATAGTGATCAATATCCGTCTCATAACAATATGGTCCATCACCCATGGGATCATCTTGTTGCTCGATTACAACTGTCTTCATTGAACCAGGCGCTCTTGAACTCTGAGTATTCCCATTCATTGCAGTAAGAGAAAAAGTAATAATGCAACATGTTAATGCTAGAATTTTGCTTTTCATTATCAAAACCTTCCAAACATTAGAACTTGTATTCAAAGCCAAGATTCAACGTCCAAGACTTATTCGTGCCAAGACCTGGGATTTTTTCTTGGAAGAAGCGTAACCCGGTTGGATCGACTTGATTCAAAATTCTATCTTGACGCGCATCAAGCGGTTTGCCACGAACATCATAGTAATACTGACCTGGCCAGAATAATGAAGCCACGGCAAAGAATTTGCAATATTTAATAAATTCCGCCTCATAAAACAAATTCAATTCGGTACCCAAAAATTTATTTGCATTTGTTGGCAAGAATCTACGCGCAAACACATCAAATGCTTTATCTGGGTGTACTAGCCAATAGGCAAGCACATTTGGATTCAATGACCATTTATAGGTGCTTTCTGGCGCCCAGGTCATGCCACCACCAACCAATGCAATGTTAGTAAAGTCGGAAATATTTTGCGCAAAATCATCTGGCTCATTGATTTCATCAGGGATTGACAAAGTGCGTTGTAATTTTCCAGCACCGCCAAGCAAGAATGCACTTTTCACGCGTTTTCCTGAATACACGCTTTCAAGAGGAATGAAGCCCTTGTACACACCATCTTTTTCAACAAAATTTGGATCCGCGTCGCCAGAAGAAATGCCAGCTGTTGCAGCAATTTTTAAATCTCTTCTAAAGAACGGTGTTGATGCGTCACACACAAACATCCATCCGGTAAACTTATTCACATAAGGATCGCGGAAACGGAATCTACTATTATAAAGATCATCGGCATTTGCACCGCCTGCAGGTATCGGTGCTCCAACTGCCGCGGCAAACCCAGGCACATTACCTATAAATTGACCATTCTGAGATTGTGCTTGAGGACTTGTATTAATAATATTTTGTACTTGCTGTCCATAGTTTTGGATCATATGAGTACTATCGATGGTAATTTTTGAATCTGGCGCTCGGTACGCAAGCAGCGCAGCTCGTTTAGGAGCTCCTGGACCATTGGGATTTGCGTTAACGAGAACCTGGCTGTTTACAAAAACCATTTCTCCATTTCGATTTTGTTGACCAATCACGTTGCGGTCAATTCCCTTAACAGCTTGATGGCCACGGTTAAATGAAGTATCAAAACCACATTCAAAACATGGACTAATATACTCTGCTGCAAGACCAAATGTACCAAGTTGTACCTTGGCGTCTCCAAATACTTCCACGGTCTGCTCAGGATCATTGTAATACAGAATATATGGTTCAAATGTTAAATTCTTATTATCGCAAGCAATTGGCGTCCAGAACAAATGTGATGCAAATACATAAGCAACAATACCAAAGCCACGAATTGGATTAAATTTTTGACCGTAGATCTGTCCATTAATATGCTTACCGGTTTGACCTAAACTGCTCGCTTGGTTGTTTAAATACGAGGCATAGAGATCGTACCAAAGATCACTTCGCCACAATTCGCCCGACAATTTCAGGCCAAAGGCATATTGGTCAGATGCAGAGTCAGAGGAGAAACCAAGATAATCTGGCGACACCGCATACACATCACCGAGCGAAATGCCTCGACCTAACACAAATGAAAATGCACCAAGTGTAAATGTCTGACCGGCAAGTAAGCAAGATTGGAGCAACTCACCAATATCAATGCTGGCCCATCCTTCACGTATCCAGATAAAGTGCCGAGGCAAGTAGTGTTTGTGCGGTTCATTGACTGCATCAATAATTTTGATAGTAACATCGGTAGTTTGCGCAATACTTTCGCTATTGCCCCATACTCCTTTATTACGCGCACTGAACATTATTTCTATAAAAGGAGTTTCCGCAGCTGTTTGACCATAGAGGACATTTAAGCCAAAATCTAATGTATGCCGTTGATAAAAGACGCGATCCTCTGGGTTCGCATTATTAAGCAAGCTCAAATTTTTTGCATAAAAGGTTTCACCAGGTCTCCATTTACCGGTAATTCTCCAAGATAGTGGTTGCTCACCAATTTTGGTTGAATACATACAATCCCCTAAAAGTGGAGATGTAGAAAGCAGCACAAGTAGTAAACATGCCGATATGCGCATGGTGTTCATGGGCACAATCCTTTGTAGTTGAAACGTGAATAGTAAAGGAAATCGAATTAATATTTACTTGATCGTGTAAGAATGCGTAGAACGATATTGCGAACAAAATCATGTAAAATTGCATAAAAAGGATAATGTTTTTCTGCAAAGTGTAAAGTAAAAAAACTGATTAACGAGGTATATATGACACAAAAACAGCATCTACTGTTAGGCGCACACACTTCTATAGCGGACGGATTGGAACAAGCAATCATTCGCGGAGCTTCCATCAATTGCTCAACAATACAAATATTTACGAAAAGCAATCGTCAATGGGCAGCGAGAGAGTTGACCCAAGAACAAATTACGTTGTTTAAAGAAACAAGAAAATCTCATGAAATCAATCCCATTCTGGTGCATGCCACGTATCTGATTAATGTGGCAGCTACCGACAAAGAGATCCACCACAAATCACAAAAAGCATTAGAGCAAGAAGTTGAGCGCTGCGAACTTCTTGGCATTGACTGGTTGGTCTTGCATCCAGGAAGTCGTGGACAGTCAAGTGAACAAGAAGCGGTCGAGCGCATTGCAGAAAGTCTGAATAAAGTTCTCGAAAATACGCACAAAGCACACATTCTTCTAGAACTTATGGCTGGCCAAGGCAGCAGTATAGGCAATTCATTTGAACAACTTGCTGCTATCTATGAAAAAGTTGACCATGAAAACAAAAAAAGAATTGGTTATTGCCTTGATACCTGCCATGCCTTTGCCGCCGGCTATGATTTTAGAACTGAAGATACCTATGCAGCGATGTGGCAAAAATTTGACCACATATTAGGTCTGAACAAACTCCACGCTATTCACCTTAATGACTCCAAAAAAGATCTAGGGTCTCGCATCGACAGACATGAAAGTATCGGCAAGGGCAAACTCGGCCTCAAGCCTTTTGAGCTATTATTTAATGATGAACGATTTTTTGATGTCCCTAAAATATTGGAAACACCAGAAGGTACCTTGGAAGATTATGCCAAGGATATGAAAACTATTATGGACCTTTTATCGGAGAAGACTAAGAAAAAGCTGGGAATAGAGTAATTCCAATTTTCCATTCTATAATCCTCAGAAACCTTTGGTATAAGACGAACGGTACAACAAGAACACATTAGTTAGTTAGGGGTCCCAGGTAGGGGCTACCATAACCTTTTTCTTGCAAATGCATGCCCTGATCCCTTCTTCAAATATTTTTCAAATTTAAGGGCTTTGCTTTCTTCGTCAAAAAAAATATAGGAAACTAATTTCCAAGGCCGATCATCAGAACTATAAATCGTGGAACCTGAATTATGTTTTTCAAGACGTTGCTGGAGATCAGTTGTATAACCACTGTAAGTGTTATTTGGATCTTTTAGAGATCTGAGAAGATAAACATAGTACATAATAAAAAAAGCCCTACTTCGCTCCTTAGGAGCTACGAAGGGCATACTTCGCTCTATAAGATCATTTGTGATTTAATGTCAATCCGTTGAACAGTTTGGCCTGCCATACGAAGCTCCTTTAGGAGCGAAGTATGGGAGTGGAGTAATAGAAAGAATCTCTAACGTACAGTATTGAGCTAAGAAGGAACTGTAGCATCATTTTGTAAGATTCAATCTATTACTACCCCAATAAGCAGTGCTTTAAACCATACCCCTTAGCTATCTACTAAGAAGGAGTGCAGGATTACGATTAAGCATCATCAATTTTGCGCAATAAAATATTAAAAACAACAAAATTTATTTGACTTAAAAAGCAACAACAAAAAAAGGCTTAAATTTCGACCTTTTTAAGAAAATAGCATTGTTTTTTAATAAAAACAACAAAAAAGCAACAAAAGCGTCGATAACAGGTATCAAACCGGCAAAGATATGGGGTTTTTCAAAAAAATTGTTGCAATCCATATGCCAAGAAACAACAAACCAAGTACTAAGATGCTGAATAATGAGATCTTGTTGCAGGCAAAAAGCAGGGCTGTTATGAAAAGAATACTCGAAAGTCCCCAAACAAAGGCCAAAATTTGCCAGATCTTCCAGCCTCGCCTTTTTAAATAGAGGCAGAAATGATCAGGACTGCCCTTGTAAAATGGTATTCCTTTATATGTTCTGATGATAATAAGACCGACAATCTCAAAAGTAGGAATAGCCAAAACAATCAGAGGAACTAAAAAACCATATTCGTTATGAGCTCCCCAATTGAAAAAAAATGGTATGGCCGCTAAAAATCCTCCTAAAAACAGCGAGCCGGCATCGCCTAGATACATTTTTGCAAGTGGCTTGTTATACCAAAAAAATGCTATTAATGGCCCTAAAAACGAACAAAGCAACAAAAAAAGCACTGGCTGGTTAAAATACCAAGAAATGGCAAGAAAGGTGATGGTAGCACAAGCCGCCAGGCTGGTGGATAATCCATCCATCACATCTACTAAATTAAATGCATTTATCATGGAAAGCATCCAAAAAATCGACAAGGGTATTGACCAAAGATTAAAGAAAAAACGCTCTTTCAAGTACAACCCGCCCTTAAGAAAACAAAGCACCGCTAAAAACTGCCCAAAAAATTTCTGTTGCGGCTTGAGGACTACAAGGTCGTCAATCAACCCTATCAAGACCAACAAAGTCAGCCCTACAAAAAACAGCGCTAATTGATTGTCAAAGGGCAAAATAAGTGCAAGAGCGCTTATAAATCCGGTATAAACAGCTATTCCGCCTAAATAGGGAGTCGTTTGTACATGGCATTTTATTTTGCCATCGGGTACATCAACCACCCGCAACGTTGTTGCAATGTTATACAATATGGGAATGAGATAAAATGTAATAAGAAATGAAATAACTAGGGCAAAAACAGCCTTCATAATCAAAATATCCATACACTAACCCTTTAGTAAAAAAGCATGCTTATGTGCTGCACCACTATAATTAATGCTAAAAAAAAGACCAGGATTTTCTTCCTGGCCTAGATTTTTTTATTCTATTTGCTGACGTTTTTTACTTAATACCGGCTGTTCCCTCTGGAAGTTCAATATAACATTCAACGCGATCATCCTGTTTCCATTCATTGAATCCGTCTATCAAAAAAGCACATTCAAAACCGGTATGCACTTCTTTGACCGATTTACGATCACGTTGCAAGCTCTTGATAGCTCCCTCGCCAACTTTTTTGTTACCACGATAGATTGCGACGGTACCATCTTTGTTGAAGCGACCTTCCTTGATAACAGCTCCGGCAATTACTCCAAGGCCTTTGATATCAAACACTTTAA
>JABDCY010000035.1:9666-10179 GCA_013287855.1 Candidatus Babelota bacterium
CGCCAATCTTGGTTTTAACCATCTTAATTTCTTTGGCACTTTGCGACACAACTTCAAGATCTTCTAAAAGCTTGTAAATAATGTCGAATCGTTTGACGATAACACCAAGTTTGCTAGCAAGTTGTTGTGCGCTCGCTTCTGGTTTAGCATGCAGCGTAATAATAGTCGAGTTGGTATTTGCGGCAAGTTCAACATCGCTATCGGTGATGTTGCCAATGCCAGCCATCACTATGTTGTACCCTTTTTCGAGTTTACCAGAAAGTTTTTCTATGGAACCGACAAGCGCTTCTTTGGATGAGTTGGAATCTGTTTTGATGATAAGATTAAATGCCTCGAGCGCACCTCGCGCTTTTGGCATCACTGTCTTGCGCGCCGCAAATTCAGTCCTAGCTTTTTTTACCGCTTCTTTGTCAATTGCTTCAAAAATATCACCAGGTTCTGGCAATTCTTCAAAACCTGCAACAAGCACAGGAATAGACGGCTTTACACCCTGCAAACGTTTACCTTGAGAAT
>JABDCY010000036.1:0-3875 GCA_013287855.1 Candidatus Babelota bacterium
TTATTGCTTGTTTTGCTTGGTCATTTTGTTGAATTTGTTGAGGCTGCACAATAACGTCCTCAATCTTTTTTTTGCCATATCCTTTTGGCTTTTTTTTCTCTCTCATGAGAAACTCCTTTTTGGTTAAGAATGTCTACAACAAAAAACACTCCCATTATTTTCTATTATAATTAAAACGAAGGCCTAAAATCAAGATTTTTGGCTTATTTAAGGACTTTTTTCGAAATAACAGGTTATTTTTACTGATCATTGCTACACAGGGATCTATAATGCTATAAATAGCCTTAAATCCAGGTTTTTAATAAGGTTGTTGTAATGAAATCTCAAAAACCAACACTACTCGTTATTCTTGATGGTTTAGGCATAGCAGATCCAGGACCATGCAATGCGGTTGCACAGGCTAGAACACCTCATCTCTCTGCTTGGTTTAAAAATTATCCTCATACACTATTGCAAGCTGCTGGACACTTTGTTGGACTTCCAGATGGCTACGTCGGAAATTCAGAAGTGGGCCACCTGACTATCGGCGCGGGACGCATTATTAAACAACCGTTGACGGTGATCAATGAGGCAATTGCAGAAGGCTCGTTTTATACCAACCCAGTACTCACTGACGCTTTTGACCAATTAACTACAACTTCGGGTAATTTGCATATCTTAGGTTTACTGTCTGATGCTGGTGTTCACAGCCACATCCAACATCTTTTCGCGTTTCTGCGCAGCGCCAAACAATATGAAATCAAGAACGTGTACATTCATGCATTTTTAGATGGCCGAGATGTGCCGTCAAAATCAGCGGCTCATTATCTCAAGATGCTTGATAATTTTATCAGCAAAGAAGGCATCGGAACGTTGGCATCGGTACACGGCAGATTTTATGCCATGGATCGCGACCACAACGAGGAGCGCACACAAGCATCATATGAAGCACTTGTCACTCCTCAATCAAAAATTTTTAACCACTGGCAAGAAATACTGGATTATTACTATGAACAAAATATTACTGATGAATTCATACCACCAACTCAACTACAACCCGCAAAATTACTACAAAATGGTGATGGTATCCTTTGTTTTAACTACAGACCTGATCGGGTACGTCAAATAACTGCCTGTTTTGTCTCGCCAAACTTTACGCATTTTCCGCGTAAAAATATTTCATTAATCTGGTTTATGACGCCCTACCCCTACGGTGCAAATTTCGACACCAGAAGCCTTTTTGAACATCCGATCATAAAACACACACTCAAAGAAGTTTTAAATGCGCACCACAAAACGATTTTTGCGATCGCGGAAACTGAAAAATATGCGCACGTAACGTATTTTTTTAATGGAGAAAATGAGGAGCAGCTTGCTCGTGAAACGCGCGTGTTGGTTCCATCACTCAAAGAAAAAAATTATGTTCACGCCCCATGCATGTCGGCACCAAAAATTACCGACACCATTTTGAGTTCATTACAAAACAATCCATGTGATTTTTATGTGATTAATTATGCAAACGCTGACATGGTCGGCCATTCAGGCGATCTTCTAGCTACTATCGCCGCGATTGATTGTTTAGATCATGAACTCGGTCGACTTTTTGATGCAGTAGTTACCAACTACGATGGTACCATGTACATCACGGCAGATCATGGTAAAGCAGAAATTATGCACGATGCTGCAACTGGCAATCCACGCACGGCACACACCGAAAGCCCGGTGCCTTTTATTGTTATCACCAAAAAAAATGAGGAAATACCTCCAATGGTACTTCCTTTATATGAACTTTCTGATATTGCGCCGTATATTTTGGAAAACATGGGAATTGCTGTTCCGCATGAGATGAAAAAAGATTAAAAATTAAGACCCCAAACTCCCCATACGGTGAAAATATTTTTATATCCTACAATTTTAGGACGATGATCAAATCCATAGGAAAATCCTAATCCGAGCGCGCTTATATGCTCACGGGCCTTGAACATAAATATGTAGTTGGCATAAAAACTACTCCGCATAAATCCATTGGGAACATTGAGACTAGCAATTGGTGGTACAAGTTTTGCATGAATATCAAACGTAGGGTTGTACCCAAATTCAATTTTGTGTCTACCAATGTTTGTCAGATGAGAAAACATCAGGTCAACTAAATTTCCCAAACAAAAGGTGAAATTTCCGGGTACTGCGGGAATGTTCACGTGACGAGGGACAAAATAGACATAGCGAAAAGCTGCCATCAACGAACTTGAGTCGGTGTAAAACCAGGCACTATCTGCTTGAAACCCAACACCAACATGTCCCGTGCCAAATTCAACACCTTCAAAACCAGTATCTGCGTGCGTTGGAATTCCCAAGACACTTGAAATTGTAACATGAGTTTTTTTGGTAGGTGCAAATCCATAGCCTGCCATCAGCAGCACATCATCTGTTTGATTGCGAGTGAGCTTTAAACGCACCAGACTTATATCTTGTTCAACATGCCCAACTGCTGCCTGTAGTTTGATATACGCCGATTTAAGCAAATACACATAGACTGCCATCAAGCCGGTGTCAAATTGACGAATGGAATCTTTTCTCTCATAAAACTGATCAACCAGAACAGCTGATGCAATAGATGGATGTTCTGGTTTTTGGGTCAGCAATTGACGCCGCGTTGTTTCTGAAATGCGCAAATTATAGACCAATGACACACCGCACAAAGCAGAATTGATGAAAGCTAGAAGCAGTGCAGCACAAATATTCTTCATTACTCTCCCAATTTTTTACCCAATTTTTATTTCATTCAATTGGGACCAACATAGAAAATAATTTTTTTATTTATTCAGTTCCATATAGAAAAACTCTTCATCATGTCCTGTTTCTTTGAACCCAAGTTTACCATACAGCCGTAATGCTTTTTCATTGCCTGGCCTCGTGATGAGAATAATTTTTTTGCATCCATGCTCAAAAAGGTCATGAATTGCATATTCAGCAAGTTGTTTACCATATCCTTTTTTACGTTCGTCAGATTTCACCGCCAAAAATAAAATCTTGCAGACCTCAGGAGTCAATTTGTGATAAGCCACGAAGCCCTTAAACTCATTATTTTCACGAAAAACTTTCATATTCAAGGAGCCAGCGGAAGCCAAGTTTTGGTGCAATGCTCTGTAGCGCAGCACAAAATCAAAATCATATTCATCTTGGGAAGCGGCTATAAGCCAATACCAGTCACGATTGAACAATGCGTGAACCTCTTGTGCATCGCGATTATAATCAAAATCCACAATGCCACTTGTTGGCAACGAGGCATAATAAATAACTCCTAAACCTAATAACAGTGGCACAAAAATTATTACTATCTTTTTTATCGTTATTGATTTCATAAGCAGAAGCCTTCATTTACAAGATTTTGATTGTCAGAAATTCCCTAGTCCCAAGTATAAAAAAAATGCCTTGTTTTTTCTATTTTACCCAAAAAATCCTGCAAAATTGCTTAATTATCTCTAAAACACCTATTTTATTTATTTCTGTAACAATTTTTATGTATAATTAATTTTATATAAACACTAATTTGAAATTAATATAGTAGGAGTAATATGAAGCAAATTATCTATATTCTCTATGCTGTTCTCACTATTACAGCATGTTCTGTACAGGGAATGACACAGGAAATGGGCAAAAAATTTGTACCTTTGCTTATGAAGGAACAAAAAGAAGCTGAACAGCCATACATTACCATTATTAATGGCGATCAAAAATTGCATCTTCCATCTGAAGTAGCTGAGATCATCCCTCCATTGAAAGACTTGCTTAAAATCCAGCAGGAAATTATAGAAATGAAGTCCAAACTGGGTGTGGAGATTACAAAAGACGAAATTCAAGAAGCAAAATATCCCGAATGGGATGCATCCACATAT
>JABDCY010000036.1:3885-9116 GCA_013287855.1 Candidatus Babelota bacterium
AAAGACACAAAGAAAATTGATAGTACATTACAAGAAATTCGCACCATGATAAAGGACTTGCAGTTTGCCGACATAGTCGAAGTTGGAACTGTTCTTCATTATTTTTTGGTAGATCTAAAATTACTTGAGCAGGAACTACTTGGTCGTCTTGGAGCGCCAACATTACTACATACTCTGCAGCATAGTGACGTTAACTCAGCAACATTCAGCCATGATGGCGCCAAAGCTATTACTGCTTCCGATGACAATACCGCTGCAATTTGGGATGCGGCAACGGGCAACCTGCTACATACGCTGCAGCATGATAATACGGTTAGGTCAGCAGCATTCAGCCATGATGGCACCAAAGCTATTACTAAGTCGAGGGACACCGCTAAAATTTGGGATGTGGCAACGGGCAATCTACTACATACTTTGCGGCATGAGGGTCTAGTTTGGTCAGCCGCATTCAGCCGTGATGGTACCAAAGCTATTACTGCTTCGGAGGATCATACTGCTGCAATTTGGGATGTGGCAACTGGCATTCTACTATATACGCTGCAGCATCCGGCTTGGGTTATTTCAGCAGCATTCAGCCATGATGGTACCAAAGCCATTACTGCTTCGGCGGATCATACCGCTAAAATTTGGGATGTGGCAACGGGCACCCTGCTACATACACTGCAGCATGATAATACGGTTAGGTCAGCAGCATTCAGCCATGATGAAACCAAAGCTATTACTAAGTCGAGGGACACCGCTAAAATTTGGGATGTGGCAACAGGCAACCTGCTACATACACTGCAGCATGATAATACGGTTTTGTCAGCAGAATTCAGCCATGATGGCACCAAAGTTATTACTGCTTCGTTGGACAAACCCGCTAAAATTTGGGATGTAGCAACTGGCAATCTACTACATACGCTGCAGCATGATGATCCGGTTTGGTCAGCAGCGTTCAGCCATGATGGCACCAAAGTTATTACTGCTTCGTCGGACAAACCCACTAAAATTTGGGATGTGGTAACGGGTAGGCTACTACATACGCTGAAGCAACGGGATGCGGTTTGGTCAGCAGCGTTTAGCTATGATGGCACCAAAGTTATTACTGCTTCATTGCACAGTACCGCTTCATTGCACGGTACCGCTAAAATTTGGACTAATGCAAAGCTCAATTTCCCACAAATAGTTTTGTTGTACAGATTGCAGCAAGCAGCGCGTGAAAATAGTAGAGTCACTCCCGATCTAGAAGTGCTTAAAGTGTATTTCTCATTGCCGATAAATATTCAGAATGATTACAAAGATACAATAAATGAGGAATCAATTAGAAACAATGCTAGACTTATTGGGAAGTAATCATGAAGAGACTTAATGCTTATTATTTCTGTCTTTTCCTTGCCACTGTTTCAGTAACCGTGCAAGGTATGCGACCATTTACAAAACGTCAACATGAACTAGCCCGTAAAAAGATTGTAATGGAAGGTATTTTTAAACAATCGCCAGGAATTATCATTATAAATGGCAATCAAAAAGTATATCTACCCATCAATGGAGCTATGATCAGCCCAGCTTTCCGAGATCTAGTTGAATTATACAAAGACGAACTCAAAGAACGAGGATATTTAGAATGGGATGCATCCACGTATAAATTTAAAGGCAAAGGTCTTGATCCTAAAGCCTTGGAATTTTTCGTTACTTTAGCCCCAAAATTATATGAGCTCCAACAAGCCACCGAAGATAAAGACACAAAGAAAATTGATAGTACATTACAAGAAATTCGCACCATGATCGACAGTATGCAGTTTGCCGACATAGTCGAAGTTGGAACTATTCTTCATTACTTTTTGGTAGATCTAAAATTACTTGAGCAGGAACTACTTGGTCCTTTTGGAGCACCTACACTACTACATACTCTGCAGCATGGAGACATTCTTGGTACGGTCGCATTCAGCCAGGGTGGCACTAAGGCTATTACTGCTTCGTGGGACTATACTGCTAAAATTTGGGATGTAGCAACTGGCAATCTACTACATACGCTGGAGCATGGAGGTTCTGTATTCACAGCGGCATTCAGCCAGGATGGCACCAAAGCTATTACTGCTTCACGGGACAACACAGCCAAAATATGGGATGTAGCCACAGGCACATCGCTATATACCCTCCAGCATGAAGCAATGGTTCACACAGCAACATTCAGCCATGATGGCACCAAGGCTATTACTGCTTCAGAGGATAGCACCGCTAAAATTTGGGACGTGACAACGGGCAACCTGCTACATACGCTGCAGCATGGAGATGCGGTTTGGTCAGCAGAATTCAGCCAGGATGGCACTAAGGCTATCACTGCTTCAAGAGACAAAACCGCTAAAATTTGGGATGCAGCTACAGGAAATCTATTGCATACTCTGCATCATGATGAAGCTGTTAGTTCAGCAAAATTTAGCCATGATGGTACCAGAGCTATTACTGCTTCATTTGACGATACCGCTAAAATTTGGGACGTGACAACGGGCAACCTACTACATACTCTTCAGCATAGTAGTTGGGTTTATACAGCAGCATTCAGCCATGATGGCACCAAGGCTATTACTGCTTCAAGAGACAAAACCGCTAAAATTTGGGATGTGGCAACTGGCAACCTGCTACATACGCTGCAGCATCGGGGTGACGTTAACTCAGCAGCATTCAGCCATGATGGCACCAAAGCTATTACTGCTTCACATGACAATACCGCTGCAATTTGGGATGTGGCAACTGGCAACCTGCTACATACGCTGCAGCATGGTAGTACGGTTTGGTCAGAAGCATTCAGCCATGATGGCACCAAGGCTATTACTGCTTCAAGAGACAAAACCGCTAAAATTTGGTCTAATGCTGAGTTTACTTTCCCACAAATAATATTGGTATACCTGTTGCAGCAAGCACAGCGTGATAAAACCGCAATCCCACTCACTAAAGATTGGGAAAAAATTTATACATCATTACCGGAAAATCTTAAGAACGATTATAAAAAGCAGATAAAAATTCATGAAAAAAAGAACGAGGAAAAATCAATTTTACAAAAAATAACAGATTGGTTGTGGTAATCTAGATCTTTTCATACACCACTTCACACAACATCAATCCTTTTGCTGGAGCTTTGGGCAAAGTGTGCTCAGGATTTTTTGCCATCAATGTTTCTTGCAACACAGAAATTTGCATTTCGGGTTTGATCGCTAGCCAGAGTGCTGCACCCACAATGCGTCTGACCATGTGGCGTAAAAATTTTGAATTATTTTTTTGACGGTTGAACAGCCAACGAAAAACCGACAACATTAAGAATAGGAATAATACTCGATAATTTTGGATTTCCTCGAGATGAAAGGATGCGATAAAGATTTTCCCTACTTAAATTTGTCTTCTGCGCAAGTTCAGTCATATCGATATTTTGTGCTTCGCATACATCTTTTAGTGCGAGTAAAAATACACGCGGATCTTCATCCATAAGTGCTTCATTAAGATAAGCTATTGCCAGTTTTGGATTTTGAAGATCTTCCATATTTTTATCATGATAATTTCTAAATACTCGTTTTTTCATATCTGTTCCTTATAATCAAGCCAAAAGCGTTGTGCTTTTTTTATGTCGCTCGTTTGACTTTTCTTATGCCCACCCTTTAATAGTACAACGATCGTTCGTTCATGTTTACCAAAGTAGATACGATAGCCGGGGCCAATGTCTAATCGTAACTCCCAAAGCCCGCTTGTTCCCTTGAGCGGTTTTGCATCACCAAAGTTGCCAAGCCTCATTCGGTTTAACCGACTTTTGATTGCAGCAAGGGTTATTGTATCCAATTGATTTTCCCAATCAGAATACGGCTCTCGGTTTGATGATGTTTTATAGATGATTATTTTTATTAGGCTCATAATAAAAGTGTAGCATAAAGGTCACAATTTTGCAATAACATGCACAGTTTTCTTCAGTTGTTCCATTCATAACCTGGGATCATACACCACTTCATACAACGTTAAGCCCTTTGCAGGTGCTTTGGCAAGCGCATGCTCAGGATTTTTTGCCAGCAATGTTTCTTGCAGCACAGAAATTGGCATTTCGGGCTTGATAGCCACCCAGAGCGCAGCGCCGACAATGCGTCTGACCATGTGGCGTAAAAATTTTGGTCCACTTATAGCAATGCGATATACATTATATTCAGAAACAAAGGTAACGGAAATAGCTGTGATAGTGCGCACGGTATTCTCGCGCTCATCGCCGGTACAAAAAGATCTAAAATCATGTGTGCCGACAAATACTGCCAAACAGTTTTGTAATTTTTCTAGATCAATTGGTTGACGCACGTGTACACCATAGCGTTGGGCAAATGGTAGTGGACGCTCGCAAAAAAAGTGATACCAGTAGGTTTTGTGTTTGACGAATGCATGAGGGTTGTAGGTGGGCTCAACAAGCTCTAATGAACGAATAAAAATGTCTAAAGGCAAACGCGCACTCCATGCTTTGTGCATAGAATGCGCATCAATGTTCAAATCTGTTTTAAAAGTTACGACTTGACCCAGTGCATGCACACCGGCGTCAGTTCGTGAAACTGCGTACAAAATTATTTTTTGTCCAAAAACGTCATGGAAGGTGTCTTGTAATTTTTGTGCAACTGACGTGCGAGTCGGTTGAACTTGCCAACCGGCGTAGTCGGTGCCGTCATAGGAAATGATAAGTTTGTAGTGGAGCATAAATAAGACAGATCCTTCGATACACCTCGTAAAACTCGGCACTCAGGATGACCGGTTCAGTTAGATCATCAGTCCGGTCATGGTGAGTAATTTGCGAGATTTTCGAGCAAATTGTATCGAACCATTACTCACTATATCTTTTACGCTCAAATGCTTTCAAATATTTTTTGCGCAAACGAATATGATTTGGCGTTACTTCGATAAGCTCATCAGGTCGAATCCATTCCATGCACGTCTCAAGTTCCATAATGCGTGGCGGCGCTAACTTAACTGCATCATCAGTACCTGATGCACGCATGTTACTTAACTTTTTCTCTCTGCATGGGTTGGCATCTAAATCATTATCACGACTATTTTCACCAATAATCATACCTTCATAGACTTCGTCACCTGGGCGAACAAAAAGTGTACCGCGTTCTTGAAGGGTATCAAGCGCATAGGCAGTCACACTACCATTTTCCATGGTAACCATGGCACCTTTGGTGCGTGTTGGAATATCACCTTTGAATGGTTCGTAATCAAAGAAGCTATAG
>JABDCY010000037.1 GCA_013287855.1 Candidatus Babelota bacterium
TCCCCACAATTTCCTCATAACCCCCACCTTTTTGCTCAAAAAATCGCTTAAAAAAACAAAACTGGCAATGTGCAAAAAATGGCGTATTTACGGCCTTTTTTCCAACTTTAATATACAAACTGAATAAAAACACTTGCTTTTGAAATATTACACGTGATAGTATTTCAATTAGAAATGTATATTTTTAGTTTAACCTTAATAAAGGGAGACATACAATGAACAAACTCCAATTAGCTCTTGTAGCTGTATTGCTTTCACTTGGTTTTAGCCAAGTAGAAGCATGGGGCGGACGCTGCGGTAAACGTGGTTGTGCTCCAAAATGTGCACCAAAATGCGCACCAGTGTGCGACACACAATGCGAAGACTACAAAGAAGAATGCACAAAAGAAGAATGCTACACCGTTAAGTACCCACGTCGTTTTGAACGTACTTGCCATAACTACACCACCTGCTGCACAACCAAAAAGTGCGACAAAGACGGCTGGATACCACAACCTTGTCAACTTAAAGTTATCTGCGATGGTAACACAGTTGAAGAAGTTGAATTATAAGCAACAAAGTGAAATCGAAGGGGGAGCGAGAAATCGCTCCCTTATCGTTTCATAAAAATATGTTCTTTCATCACGCCAACAAGCTCCTGTGGGTTCATTGAAGAACTATCGATAATTACCGCATCTTTTGGAACTATGAGCGGTGCATATTCACGTTCCATATCACGTTTATCACGAGTTATTAATTCCTGCTGAGCCTCATCTAATGAAATTTTAATTCCTTTTTTTTCTTGATCTTTTTGCCAGCGCTTGGATCTAATATCAATCGCTGCAGTTACATAAAATTTAAATTCGGCGTGAGGAAACACAATTGACCCGGCATCACGCGAATCAATTACTATATTATTTGTCTGAGCGATATTTCGCTGCACTTTCAAAAAATAATCACGAACTTGAGGATTCGTGCTCACCATTGAAGAAGCTTGGTCAAGTTCTTTTGTTTTTAGATAGGGCGTAAGAATAACACCATCATACGAAACTTGTTCTCTATGTATGTTATCGTAAGTATAGATAAGTTTTTTAGGATCAAGAAAATTCCCAATGTCATGGGTTTTGGGATGGTACAAATCAGCAACTTTGTACTGTGCCTTGGTAATTAAAAGATAAGCCAATGCTCGATAAAACAATCCTGAAGCAATATAATAAAACCCTAATTCTTCAGCCAATAACCTCGCTGCAGTGGATTTGCCACTGGCTGTTGGCCCATCGATGGTAATAATCATAATTTTTCCAAGTCCTTCGGACTAATAATTGACTACCCTTCGATACATTTTGCTAATGCAAAACACTCAGGGCGAACGGGAGAAAAATAATAATTCCGTTCGTGGTGAGTGCCGCGTAGCGGTGTATCGAACCACATTTCCTTACTCTCCTGACTTAAATGCGACATCAATACCAAATAATTCAACCGAAATTTTACCATTCCAATGATTTTCCGATACTTGAGCCGCCACATCAAATGATTGCTCAGCTTGCGCCATAAATTTTTCAAATAATGCTGGACGATTAAAAAATACCAAGGGTTTAATTACCCCATCAGCAAAAATAGTGCATTTAACATGAACATCTTTCATGAGCATCGGCTTTTGGACTTGCACCACATCTTTAAGATAAAATAAAGGTTCACGATTTTCATTGCCAAATGGCTCAAGGAGTTGCAAATCTGTCGTAAATTTTTTGGTTAGATCACCAAGTGAAGCGGTAGCATCAAGTACAAGTTTTTGCTTTAGATCAAATGGCGTCAATTGCGCCGCAATCCGTTCCTCGAGTTTCTCTTTCAATGTTGGGAGATTACTAATTTTTAATGACAAGCCAGCTGCCATGGGATGCCCACCAAATTGTTCAAGCAACGTTTTGCAGCTTTCTAAGGCATTGAACATATTAAATTCAGGAATTGAACGACATGAACCTTTAGCAAGTCCATTTTTGTTAAGGTGAAACAAGAGCGCTGGTTTGCCATACATGCCAACAAGGCGTGATGCCACAAGCCCAATAATTCCTGGAGGCCAATTGTTGCTTGCCGCAAGAATAATATTTTCTTTCTCCAGATCAATCTTTTTTTGTTCTATCTCCCGCACAATTTCTGCAACAATACTGCGTTCAATTTCTTTGCGCGTCTCATTCAAATCACGCAAAATTCTGCCAACTTCGGTAACTTCGCGCTCATCAAGACCGAGCAAAAATTTAACGCCTTGTCGCGGATCTTCCAATCTTCCTAACGCATTAATTTGCGGCGCCATGGCAAAGCCAATATCAGCAGCCGAAAGAACTGCTTTCGTTACATTGCCATTTTGTTTGAGAATTTTTAATGAAGTAGTTTCGAATTTATTTACAAAATTGAGGCCATAACGTACCCAAAATCTATTTTCGCCCGTCAGCGGAACCACATCCGCAATAGTGCCTAGAAGTAAAAGTTCATAGGCTTTTGGCGGCAAAGTTAAACCTTTACGTTCATATAACAACGAAAGAATCTTAAATGATACGCCAACACCAGCAAATGATTTATAGGGATAGCCACAATCAATCTGATGCGGGTCAATAACTGCGTACGCTTCTGGCAAATGACCATGGGGACGGTGATGGTCGGTAATAATAAGATCGATGCCCAACTCTTTTGCGCGACGCGCTGGATCGAAAGCAGTAATACCATTATCTACCGTAATAATAAGTTTATAGTTATTTTGTGCTGCGCGTTCGACAATTTTAGTGGAAAGTCCATAACCATCTCGCACGCGATGGGGCAAGAAAAAATTAACGTGTGCTCCAAGGGGCAAAAGACACGTCATCATTAAAGAAGATGAGGTGATGCCATCAACATCATAATCGCCAAAAATGAGAATTTTTTCTTGTTTTTCGATAGCTCTTATTATCCGTTCAACTGCTCGATCCGCATCTTTCATGAGTGAAGGATGATGCACGTCTTTTTCGAACGATGAGAACAAGTAGGAATCAAGCTGTTCTTTGTGAATGAAGCCGCGATTAACGAGCGTTTGTGCAATAGGAAATGAGATATTATAGGTAGAAGCAACTGATAAAACCTGTTGATGATCAGTATTAGGTAATTTCCAGAAATATTTCTCACCTTGAAGCATATGCATGTAGGATACCTTACTCTATAAGTTTAATGTATAAAAGGTACTTAAAATTACAGAATTTGAGAAGAAAAACCAACTTTTAGGTGGAGTTATTTATTAATTTGTATGAGCGTATCTTTTAATTGAGCAGCAGCACCTTTGACATTCGAATCGATAAGCGGATTTGCTTCAAGCATAGAACCAACAGTTTCCATTTTTTTAGATACTTCTGCCGCTGACGGGCCTCCGGAAGTTGCATCGGCTGCGCCGCCAGTATAGACACGACCTTGTTGAGCTGATTTTGGCTGTTGCATCTCTTCAAAGATTTTTTTGAATGTCTTAAGAGTTGTTAGTAATGTTTCAAAGAAACCTACGATTTTTTGCGCTTCAATATCGCCAATAATGTCCTTTAATGAATCGTACGCTGGTGTACCAACCTTCATACCCTCAATGGCTGCATTCAAACCTGATAAAATCATGGGAAAATCTATGGGTTTGCCTTGTTTTTTTTGTTCATCTAGGTAGGTATTAACGCCTGCCAGCCAAGCGCCTACTTGATCATTTACCTGTTTCAAGCTTGTTGCGGCTCTTTGCTCTGCAGTTTTTGCCGTTTCAACGGGATTTTGTGCATATAAAGAAATAGTCATTAGCAATACTAAACTACTATAGTTTTTCATGACAAACCCTCTTCATGCCTTCTATTTTGTATAATTTTATAATAGCCATTACGCTAATCGTTTGTAAATAATTACTGTAAACTTTTCAGCAACAATGTCGTGGACAGTTCTTTGATATTTTAGTTGATTCGTAAAAAGTTGAGCTTAATAAAAACTTTGCCATAATTAATTATACCCATGAATTAACAATCGGTTTTTCACCTGTTTGTCCGACTTCGCTAATCCTCCGCTGTTAAAACTTCAGAGTAAGTTTAAGCTACGCCGTGACTATCACGCCTTAGCACATGCCGTGCGGCGGCGGATGTCATCCTGAACTTGATTCAGGATCCATGGTCTCTGGACCAAAATTCTTTTATACAAGATGAGCCATTTACGGTCGTTATCTTCAATTTTTTCCACTCACAATGCCTATGCTTGAACTGTTTATCAGCCATGGATCCTGAATCAAGTTCAGGATGACAAACAAGTTGTAACTTATTTTATATTAATCAATGCCATGGGCAGTTCTATGAAACCATCCTGTAGGAGCATAATGCTAAATTACGAGGAAATTTCTTCTATAAGTAGAAAAAGCTGTCCACAGTATTAACAGAAATTGGCAGCCCTCAAAAAAATTAATGGGCACAAAAAAAGGTCCAATTTCTTGGACCTTGCATTTACTCTTTTTTCTTTTTCAAGGTCGGGAACAAAATCACATCTTTAATTGAAGTAATATTGCTGAGTAGCATAACCATACGGTCAATACCTACACCAACGCCTACGGTAGGTGGCAAGCCATATTCCAATGCTTGAATATAATCAGCATCATAAAAATGGGCTTCGGTATCACCCGCTGCATGGGAAGCTGCTTGCTCTTTAAAGCGTGCTGCCTGGTCAAATGGATCATTGAGCTCATTAAAGCCATTGCTAATTTCCATAGCAGCAATAAACAGCTCAAAGCGTGCTGCAATTTCAGGATTTTGAACATCCCGTTTTGAAAGTGGCGAAATTTCGATAGGAAAATCTATGATAAAAGTTGGTTGAACAAGATGTTTTTCTGCCGTCTCTTCAAACAACGCAGCAATTTTTTTGCCCCAACTTGGCTTCTTTTCTTCAAATTTGATGTTGTGTTTTTTGATAAGTTCATCGATCTTGGGTTCTTGCAAATCTGCTTGCGTATAATTGCCATATTTTATGATAGCATTCTGCATGCTGATGCGCTCAAAAGGCTTTGAAAAATCGATAACGTGTTCGCCAAAGGGAACTTGCAGTGTACCGCAAATTGACTGCGCAACACATCTGAACATTTTTTCCACCAAATCCATGGCAAAATGATAATCCTCATGCGCCATGTAAAATTCTAGCATGGTAAATTCAGGATTATGACGCGTGGAAATGCCTTCATTACGGAAATTACGATTGATTTCAAACACCCGCTCAAATCCACCAACTACAAGACGTTTTAGATAGAGTTCAGGCGCAATGCGCAGATAAAAGTCACTGTCGAGCGCATTATGATGCGTGATGAATGGACGAGCTGCTGCACCACCAGGAATCGGGTGCAACATCGGGGTTTCAACTTCTATAAAATCATATTCTTCAAGAAATTCTCGGACCATGCGAATTATTGACGAGCGTCGTTTGAATCGTTCACGAGTTTCTGGACTACTGATTAAATCCAAATAACGTTGGCGATATTTGGTTTCAATATCGGCAAGTCCATGGAATTTTTCTGGTAACGGATAGAGAGATTTGCTGAGCAGGGTAAATTCTTTTATATGCAATGTCGTTTCACCCATTTTGGTAACAAACATGGTGCCACGAACCCACAAAATATCGCCGATATCAAGCTGATGCTTAAATAGATCAAAAGCAGTATCGCCTATTTCATCTTTGCGCATATACAGTTGGATTCGTCCTGAACGGTCTTGAATATGGGCAAACAACGTTTTTCCATGCTCGCGAATGGTCATCAAACGTCCGGCAAGCGCATATTCTTTGGTTTCATTTTTTGATTCGGCAAACTCGTTGAGCGCCTGCTGACATGTTGCAGTAACTTCTTTAAAAGCAGGCCACGGTTCAATGCCTTTTTCACGTAATTTCTGAACTTTTTCGATACGTTGTTGATGTTCCAGATTATGATGCTCTTGACTCAAGTTCAACGTAGTTTCGCCTGGGTTCTCAATATTTTTTTCATTACCGGGATTCTTTGGATTACTCATGCTAGCAACTAGACCTTAAAAAAAGTGAATTATGGCAACAATCCTTCGTACAATTCTTCTACATAATCCCAATTAACCACATGCCACCAGGCACCGATATAATCAGGCCGCTTATTCTGGTATTTCAAGTAGTAGGCATGTTCCCAGACATCAAGTCCAAGAATTGGATGTAATCCTTGGGACCATGGCGTATCCTGATTTGGGGTAGAATTAACGACTAGTTTACCAGCTTTATCGACACATAGCCACGCCCACCCGCTACCAAAGCGTCTTTTTGCGGCATTATTAAACTCTTCTTGAAACAGCTTAAAATCACCAAAATGCTTATTTATCGCAGCCGCAACTCTATCTCGTGGCGCAGCAACGCCTTTTTTTGGGTGCATCATAAGCCAAAACATGCTGTGATTAAAATGGCCACCGCCATTATTACGGACCGCCTCACGAATATCTGCGGGAACTGAATCAAGCGATTGCAAAATTTCTTCTAAGGGTTTTTTTTGTAACTCTGGGTACTTTTCCAAAGCAGCATTGAGATTGTCGATATAGCCTTGATGATGCTTGGTGTAATGAATTTCCATCGTCATGTAATCGATATATGGCTCGAGCGCATCATAGGCATAATTCAAAGAAGGTAGCGTATATTTGTAGTTCATAAGCGTCCTTTAATAATTGTTTCGCAAAATTATTACCGAAAGTTTAGACGATACTTTTAATAAAACCAATAATTTAGAAAGTGAGTTGCAAATTTTTTTATTTGGCGGTAAAACGTAGAACATAATTTTTGGCTTTTTGTAAAAAGGATTATTCATGGAAGTGGTGCTAATGTCTATGGCAATTTTAAGTGCGTTACCTACAACTCAACAGCATCAACTACTGTTAGCATATACGCCTAGAGCAGCAATCACGTATCAGCATAAATCCCACATGCAACGGTATCAACCACTATTAACATATACACCAAGAGCTGCAATCACCTACCCGCAGAAATCTGAAGGCTTGAAACAAACCATTTCACAAGATTGCCCAGAATCTGACTATATTTGTCCAAACTTGTTGCCATTTGAATGTCTAAAACTACAAAACAAATCGCCAAATCTACATCTCCCTTACCGCAGGCAGGCCCGAACAGAGAGACGACAACTACAACAACAAGAAAAACGCGAACAAAAAAAATTGGATAAGAAAAAGAAACGAGAACAAATAGAAGCAGACAAAGAACGGATGAAAAAATTGCAAGCATATTATGATAATATTAAAAGGAAAGACTCTAGCTTATGGCAGAACTACATGGAGTACAACATATTAACCTTCAGAACCGATGACAAGAATCGAGCATGTAGCAGCCTTGATGAGGTAGATGACCTATACTATAACGTCGAAGAAAAAATCGAGCGCACTGATCCAAGGGACGATCTATATATCGATAAAGTCATCTTGCTATCTCATCTCACTAAACTATCTAAAAAATTACATAGCGGTTGTGATTGAAGCAAAACATCGCAGAATAACGAAACAAAAATTTAATCTTCATTGACCTGCTATACATAATATACCTCATCGCCCTTGCGTACCATTTGCAGTTGCTCACGGGCGATTTTTTCTTTATAAAATGGATCCGACTCCCAGAGAGTAATTTCACGTTCAAGTAAAGCAACGGATTCTTTAACGTGCATCAGCTGAATATCCGCCTCCGTGCATTCACGATGCAATTGGGCAATTGCCCGTAGTCCATGAGGACTAGCTATATACAGAATTGCAACCACCATAACTTCTGCATAAAAAATAAACCGCAACACCGTCTGTTTTGTGATCATCAGTTCTTCCTCCTTCTTACTTGCTATAACAAACTTTGCTAAAGCAAGTAAATCAATAGTTGCGCTTAAAAAAAATAATAGCGTATGCTTGACGCATCCCCAATTTCAATAAATTTCGATTGGGGACCCCATAAAATAGCACATAACAAAAAAAGGAAGGCATGTATGAATAGAACTTTATGGCGACTGTTAATCCCCCCTTTCATGTTGATAACCTTAAGCAATGCAGACCTCATTGCAAAACCTAAAAAACCAGACAAAGAGAAAAAAGAAAAAAAATTTGAGTTTGATGAAGTGGTCTACAACTGGACACGCACCTATGCAGAAGTTCTTGAACTTACCAAAGAAAAACACTACAAAGTTGCGGATCTCGAAGATTGCATGATCAAATCTATCGATGCCCTCCTTAATTGCTTAGACCCACACTCAAGTTTTTTAGATCCAAAAACGTACAAAGCAATTTTAGAAACCACGAGCGGTGAATTTTTTGGCATTGGTATTGTAATTGATAATACGCGACAACCAAAGGACAAGATTCTCACGGTAATTGATCTCATCCCAGAAGGACCTGCCGACAAAGCTGGCGTATTGCCCTATGATAAAATTGTTGAAATTGACGGTAACATTCTAGAAGGCATGACAAC
>JABDCY010000038.1 GCA_013287855.1 Candidatus Babelota bacterium
TCATGATAATTTTGTTACTTTTTTCAGCGCTTGCGGGAATAGTTACGGTACTCTCTCCGTGCATTTTACCCATCTTACCGGTTTTATTATCCGCAGGAGTTGGTCGAGGCCGCCAACGTGCCTATGGCATTATTATCGGCCTCATAGTTAGTTTTGCATTTTTTACGCTGTCATTAACGGCCATTGTGCATGCAACCGGCATTTCGCCAGACCTCTTGCGATACGCGGCTATCGCGTTGATCATCATCTTTGGATTAACCATGCTTTTTCCTCAGCTTGGAAATCGTTTTGCAGCAATGACATCAGGCATCGCAAACTTAGGAATTCTGGTACAAGACAGATCAAGTCAAGTTGATTCGGGTTTTTTGAGCGGACTCATGCTCGGCACCGCACTTGGGTTATTATGGACACCATGTGCAGGACCCATTTTAGCAACCATCACAACGCTGGTGGCCACAAGTGCCGTTACGTGGAACGTAGTGCTCATTACATTGGCCTACAGTACTGGCGCGGCGTTACCGATGTTTCTTATAATGTATGGCGGCAATAGAATTATCAGTTCAACAAAAATTCTAGCTGGTTACAGTGAAAGCATACGACAATTTTTTGGCGGACTGATGATTGCCGGCGCACTTGCTATTGCGTTTCATGTCGATGTTGTCTTGCAACAATTTACGGTACACTATTTTCCGATGCTTAATGTTGAAAATAATCAACTACTTAACAAGGAGTTAATGGCCTTGAATCAACCACAAAACCCCAGTTTTTCATTTGAGGGTAATAAAAAACCTCAAGCACCAGATTTTGTCGGAATAAGCGAATGGATTAATTCTCCTGCATTGTCCATGGAAGATTTGCGTGGCCATGTAGTATTAATTGATTTTTGGACCTACAGTTGCATTAATTGCGTACGCACTCTGCCACACCTTAAACAATGGTACGCTACCTATAGAGATTTAGGATTTGTGATTGTCGGTGTGCATACGCCCGAATTTGAATTTGAAAAAATTCCTGAAAATGTGAAAAATGCCGTAACTCGTTTTGGCATCACCTATCCCGTTGCCTTAGATAATAAGTATCAAACATGGCAACGCTACAATAATCACTACTGGCCAGCACATTATCTTGTTGATCAAAATGGTATTGTACAATATCACCATTTTGGTGAAGGTAATTATGCAGAAACTGAAAATGCCATTCGCACGCTACTCGGACTAGAACAAATTACAACAACAGCAGCACCAGAAGCTGTTGGTCCCCTTACACCAGAAACGTATCTTGGCTACGAACGAGGCTCTCAGTATCAAACTGGCATGGCACTCAAATATGATCAAATTGCCGTCTATGATTATCAAGAACCTCTCGCACCTGATCATGTTGGCCTGAAAGGATCCTGGTTTGTGGACGCACAATTTATTAGAGCAGAAGGTACAAGCAGATTGGATCTGAATTTCATGGCCAATCGAGTATATCTCGTGATGTCATCACCAACACCTCAACTAATCGCAGTGTTGCTTGATGACCAACCTGTTCCTGCCAAGTATTACACCGCAGATATTAATAAACGCGGACAAATATTGGTGCATGAAGCACGCATGTATGACATTCTTGATCTCAAAGGCGAAAATGGTCGTCATAAGCTGACATTGCAATTTCCAAATGGCGTTCAGCCCTATGTATTCACCTTTGGTAAAGGAGAAAAATAGAAAAAAGTTATGCCCTTGGATGTTTTTTATTGTACACAGCGCGCAAATAACTGGTCTCAACGTGTGTATAAATCTGGGTTGTTGCCAAATTTTCATGGCCCAAAATTAATTGTAATGAGCGCAAGTCTGCACCTTTTTTGAGCAAATGGGTAGCAATTGAGTGGCGCAATTTGTGCGGAGAAATTGGTTTTTGAATCCCGGTTTTTTTCCACAACTCTTTCAAAATGCCCCAGAATGCTTGGCGCGTTATCGCGCGCATGGTGCCGCCATAATAGACGGGAAACAAAAAATCGGTCGTTTTTTTCTTGGCGGTCGTATGCAGTAATTCTTTGAGCGTAGTATCAACATAATTTTTCAAAATAGTAACCATTTGTGGTGGCAATGGGACCACACGTCCTTTACCACCTTTGCCATGCACCATAATTCTGCCCGTATCAAAATGCAGTTGCGACACTGTTAAAGTCGTCAGCTCAGTTATGCGCATGCCGGTTGTGTACAGTAAATAGAGCATAATTTTATTACGAATTCCTGTGTTAGATTTGTCCCATTCTGCAACTTCAAATAACTTTTCAACTTCTTCTTCTGACAAATAATGCGGCAATTTTTTTTCCAGCTTAGGAAAAGTAAGCTCGTCTGCATGATTACGCCACCCAAGGTAGTGGTGTGCATAACCAAAAAATGTTTTTAAAGAAGAAATTTTGCGCGACATGCTGCGTGCGGTAAGGTGTTGTTCTTTTAAATGATGAAGATAGTCCTTTAACTGCTGTCCAGTTACTTTGTCTAGTTCGATATGCTGACTTGCTAAATACAGAACAAACTGATTAATATCGAGTTTGTAGGCGGTGAACGTATTGTGTGCAACCCGCTTTTCGGTAAGCAAATAGGCTTCAAATTTTGTGATGATGTGATTTTGATTCATACTCGCATGCTCCTTTTTAACTCTTGACCTCTTTAGTGGGGCGCGTTTATCTTAAGCATAGAATCATATTAAAATAAAGGAGAAGGTATGATTGATTTAGTGATTGTCTTTCTTATCCTTGCAATTGTTGCGGGGATCTTAGGATTTTCGGGAGTTGAAATAATTTCCATACAGATAGCGCAAATATTATTCTTTGTTTTCCTAGCTTTGTTAGTAATCTCAGTCGTTATGAGAATGGTGGGCCGCAAGCCGCCTATGTAATTGTAGATAATCAAAAAAAAAGCCGCGGAAATTATCCGCGGCTTTTTTTATTATTTAAAAATTAAAATCTACACATCTATTATTTGATACCTAGACTCTTAAGATCTTCTTTCAACTGATCAGGAGATTCGAACAATATTCCAATATCAATGCCATTTTCAACAGCAGCCTTAATATTTTTTTTGCTATCATCGATAAAAATTATTTTCTTCAGGCGGTCTTTATTGAATTGGCTCACAAAATTCGCGAATGCTTGAGGCTCAGGTTTTTTTGCACCTACTTGAGCACTTGCAAAATTACTAAATATTTCTGGCATAAGATCTTTTAAACCCGGAGTTGATTGTGCTGGTTTTCCTGATGCATCAACTTCACTGCTGTGCCAACCATAATAGGTATTTGGGTGAATATTTGAAAAAACATCAAGCTCATAACCTTTATCATGCAACCATTTAATCAGCTCTGGCATTCCCTCAATTGGAGTCCGCGAATTATCAATATGGAATGCGGCTGAAATTAGGGGTTTTAATTCGGGAAATCGTTCCGCAAGCGTTTTTATTTTGTCTTGCCATTCCAAGTTTTCCATTTCATCAGAATAAAAATAACTTCTCACTGAGGGTCGAAGAAAATGATATAACGCTGTTACACCAAATTCAGATACCATGATTTTAGCCATTTTCCAGGAATCTCTATTGATTAGAGTATAATGAATATCAACGCCAAATAACGTATTATTAGGCTTCAAACTCGTTGGCATATAATCTTTTGAATAGAAGATCTCGCCAAATAGGGATAATGAACTACAAAGTAGCAGGATAACAAGACTTTTTTTCAGATATTTCATGTGGCCTCCATTAGACATTTTCGGTAGTAATCTATAAGGAATTATAGCATATTTTGGCTCAAAGAAAAAAAGGTAGCCTTTTGGCTACCTTTTACCGTATTCATATGGGTACTATAGCAATCAGTATGCCTTAGCTATCAAAATATCACCTTCACTTGGCTTGTCACATCTAAAACAAACCTTAAATTCTTTTTGAGGAATTAAACATCGAATAGTCGCTGAATATTCTTTGAGCGCATTTTCGCATGCCTTGTCCCGGCACCAGCCCGTTTGATAAAATCCGCCATGCTCTTTAAGCTGTTCAGCAAAATCGGTCAATGTTGCTTTTTTATGCCACAGACTATCGCGCTTTGCGGTTGCACGTTCCAGCAATTGATTTTGCACATGATCTAATAATGCAGCGACTTCTTTTTCTAATGCATCAATTTTGACGGTTTTTTTTAGTGCCAGTAATGCGTTCTACTAAAATTGCGCAATTTTGTTCAAGATCGCGTGGCCCAATTTCTAGGCGAACTGGTACGCCTTTGAGTTCCCATTTGTAAAATTTAGCGCCAGGCGTTTCATGATCGCTTGCATCGACGACAACCCTATGATGTTGTTTAAGGCGACCGGCAATCATCTCGACCATGGTCAACAATTGCTGTGCATCAGCGCCTTTTTTGAGAATTGGAATGATCACCACTTGGATTGGTGCAACGCGTGGTGGCACGATAAGACCTTTTTGATCACCGTGAGTCATTACGAGAGCGCCAATAAGGCGCGTTGTACTTCCCCAGCTCGTCAAAAATGGATAACTTAAATTGTCCTGTTTATCCTGAAACTTCATATCAAATGCTTTGGCAAAATTCTGCGAAATCAAATGTGAAGTTCCCATTTGTAATGCTTTGCCATCAGGCATAAGACCTTCAAAGGTATACGTTTCATCCGCTCCTGGGAATTTTTCTTGTTCTGATTTGCGTCCTGGCACTACCGGAATTGCTAAATAATTTGTTGCTAAATCCACATATTCATTAAGCATCATACGAACTTCTTCTTTAGCTTCGTCCAAAGTCTCATGCGCAGTATGACCTTCTTGCCAATAAAATTCACTCGTACGTAAAAATGGACGCGTGCGCATTTCCCAACGGATAACATTTGCCCACTGATTAATTTTCATCGGTAAATCACGCCATGAACGTATCCATTTTGCAAACATATAGTGAATAATGGTTTCTGAAGTTGGACGAACTACTAGAGGTTCTTCTAGCTCTTTGCCACCCGCATGGGTAACTACCGCAAGTTCTGGTGCAAAACCTTCTACGTGTTCAGCTTCTTTCGTCAAAAATGATTGGGGAATAAGTAATGGGAATAAAGCATTCTGGTGACCGGTCGCCTTAATGCGTTCATCAAGTCGACCTTTTATGAGTTCCCACATCGCATTGCCATAAGGACGAACCACCATGCAGCCACGCACGGGGGCTTGATCTGCGAGTTCAGCTTGGTAAACAACTTCTAGGTACCATGCAGAAAAATCTTTGTTTATATCTGGTAATTTGTTCATGTTAAATCCTTTTAACGCAACAAGCGTTAATTTTTTGATTTCTTTAAACTAAATAAGAGAAATGTATTAAGCCGTGCATTTAATAAAGACGTGCACCAAGCTGGGTGGGTCGTTCAGGCTGCACCACAATGCAACCATGCTCTGGTCCAGGGACACCGAGAGTAAGAACTTCAGAAGTAAAAGAACCAATTTTGCGTGGAGGGAAATTTATCACACACAGGACATATTTGTTCATTAAATCTTGTTTTGAGTAGTAATCAACCAGTTGCGCACTCGACTGTTTAAGACCAATTTCGGGACCAAGATCGATGGTTAATTTGTAGGCCGGTTTGCGAGCCTCGGGGAAATCAGCTACCGAAATAATTTTGCCAACACGAATATCGAGTTTTTGAAAATCTTCAATGGTAGCCATAAGAATTTCCTTATTTTTTAGCTAAAACAACAGAAATAACTGTAACATGCTTGAGCAGCAGAAGCAACAGTCACATGGGTACATGCTGTTTATCGCACAAAATTAGAAGCCTGCGTCAAACCCTTGAATGATCTTTTTTGCGTAATATACAATATAGATAAGGTGACGTGAAAAATTAAAATACAATTGAATAAAATGATTAGGGGCGCGGGAATGAAAAAATATATGGTAGGAATTATAATAGCACATCTACTAAGTTGCTTGTTCGCCACCTTTCTTATTGCAGAAACAACGGTCATCATACAAAACAATACCTCGCAAACTCTTGCCATTTCTCTTGCAACAAATTACAAAGACGCATCACCACTTTATGAACAAAACTCTAAATGCTTAAAACCAACACAAAAAAAGAAGATTTTATGGATAGAAGATCCTACAACCACGCAAGAACATGAAAAAACGGGTTATGCCTATGACATGACTCTTGCTGGGAAAGATATTAAAATTATGCTTAAGCAACGTATTCAACAAACAATAGAGGCAGGGAAAAAAAATACTGCAGTGCAGCATGCTGCAATGACACCACAAGAAACATCCCCAACATGGTACAAAGATACAAAAAGTCACAAATGTGAAATTCCAGGTTCAAAATCATCAATTCTTGTTACGAGTAAAAAGACCATTGATAAGAAGAAAAATAGCACCGTAATAGAATATAACCTACAGGAAAATTATAAGCCACTCGAAAACACAAATCCTCAGCAACTGCATATATTGAGCTGGAATGTTGATATGAAACCCTATCAATTAATAAAAAATGGCCAACATCAACGTGCCTGTCTACTTGCTGAATTTTTGTCAGGCTATGATGTGGTGATTTTATCTGAACTTTTTGATCAAGTTGCATTGCAAACAATTACTCAAAAACTGGCAAGCAAGTATCCCTACTGCACCGCATCAACAAAACAATGTAGTAATCATGGCGTCGTTATTTACAGTAAATGGCCACTTGAAGCGCTCGATTATGCTCCCTTCGAGGCATTGTGTGCTGGATTTGATTGCCAATTATCCAAAGGTATTGTGTATGCCCGCATCAGCAAACACGGCCAGCCTTACAATATTTTTGGCACTACGCTACAAGATTGGCCCAGCAACCGTTCAGCTCTCATAAGAACCGAACAGTTAAAAAAAATCAAAGCATTTATTGATGAACATGCACTACCATATTCTGAACCGATTATTATCAGTGGTGCATTCAATATTAATAAATATAAATCCTCATTTGATAATAAAACACGCAATGAATATAAAGAAATGTTACATATTCTCAGCGTTAATCCAGGAACCCATATCGGCTATGAATTTACCGTAGATCCGTCAACTAACAGTTTATCAAGAGATATCGACCCTAAAGAATTTAATGATTATGTTCTTTACGCCGCAGATTATAGAAAACCTAAGCAGTTTTCTAGCGAGGTGTGCATATTCAAAAGTCCTAAATCCTGGCATGAGCGGTTTAGGGAACCTAATCAGGATCTTTCTTCCCATTTTGCTCTCCGCAGTGTACTAGAATATTAGCGCATGTTCACACGTACTAATTTTTCGTAAAATTCCCTGTAAAAATAGCCTTTTTTTTCTCAAAATTACAGCGTGAAAACCTTGATTTCTTGGCTTTTTTAGTAAATTTCTTGTGGATATTCTTGATTTTTGAATCTCAAATTGAGTAATATAAAGTTATGAATAAAAATAAAAACAAAAAAAAGAAAAAAGTTGGTATATCATTAATAACCATTTTACTAAGGAGTGTATAATGGTAGCACGTAAAAAAACAGCTAAAAAGCGTGTAGCTAAAAGAGCTGTTACAAAAAAAAGAACTGCTAAACGCGCTGGTGCTCGTAAAGCAGTTGCTAAGAAGCGTCGTGTTGCGAGAAAAGGTGGTGCTAAACGTACCGCTGCTCGTAAAACTGTGGCTAAAAAGGCAGCTCGTCGTGGCTCTCGCCATATGAAGAAAGCCGCTAAACGCTAAACGCTGGACGGTAATGAAATTATCATTTAGATCAGCAATAAAAAAGGTTCCTGTTTTTCAGGAGCCTTTTTTATGCGTAATGATATAGCCTTGTCGCAATTCTTCCTGATAGAAGATATATAAGCCTACAGCAACAATACCGATTGAAGCAAAATATGCCCATCCAATATATTCATCTAAAACCAACCAACCATATAATGCCGCAAATAATGGGCAAATGAAGCCAACAAATGACAAAAAAGTAGCTGAATAGAAATACAATAAATAGCCATACAAGTT
>JABDCY010000039.1 GCA_013287855.1 Candidatus Babelota bacterium
GCAATAATTTTGTTGCAATTGATTGTAACATGGGATGATTTATCTAAAATTGGTGAGCGCTTTAAAAGAGCAATCGCCTGTTCGTTGATAGCAATTATTTTTCCTGTCCCTGTATAATGCATTAACGTCTTGGGTCAAAAATAAGGTATCCGGTATCTCTGGTAGTACACTAGTTAATTCATCGACGGTTATATCATTATTGAACGTATCATTATACATCCCCTTTGCTTTATCTAAACGGAGACAGATAGTCTTCTGTTCTAATAAACATAATTTCATATCAACACAAAGGTTACTATTCCTATAACTCATAAAAGTATTATTTCCTTCTGCGTCAGTTACTTCAGTTATTGTATCGCTTAGAATAGTGCTCCTATTTGTTTGTGTTAGCTTTAATCGTAACTTCGCTGCTGAATTTAATCTGTTAGGTAAATAATTTGTAGTGTGCCCATTCAGCCACATAATTTTGGCACTACCAATTGAATCTTTACCTAGATCTTTGTATGTTAATGATTCTTGGCTGTCATCACGGTCAAGTTCGAGAATAGTTACTTGTTGCACCGTTTGCGCATTAGAAGTTGAACGGGCTTTGCTAGAAGAGTTAGTAGAAGTAGTTGATGTTGTTCCGCTACTGGATGTTGAACGTCCCTTAGTAACGTGCTCTGTAGAAGATGATTTGTTGGATGAAGGGCCATTGCCTGCAAAAATTTCTGCGGTAACGAATGCGATGGAGAATGCGGTGAGGAAAATGTGACGGTTACACATGATATTATCTTTCAAAAAAATTATCATGAAATTATCTTAATGTATGCTTGGAAAAGTCACTCCGTTTAACGAGTGGTTACTTGTCTGTTGAATCATTCACCAATCTGTTCGAAGTTAACTTGTCCATTGTCTGATACTAACCGCTTTATGAAATACACGCTTCGACGGTTAACAATTGCACTAAATGTTTTTGCATCTGGATGAGTCATTAGAACAAGTTGCGGACTATCATCTTGTGTAGTTACTGAATGTAGATTGCCGAAAAAATCGTTATAGGTGTTGTCAGAACCCTTGACCTTATATAAATGAAATGCAATTTGCTGCAAATAATTTAATTTGTTCGAATGAGGGTCTGTGATGATTGTAAATTTATTATTTTCATTATTTTCTTGAGCGAACGTCGTGTCATCTAGTTGTTTGAGTTTTAATACTGTTGGTGCTTTGCTGGGTCTAGGCAAAAATGTTGTTGAACCTGCATTAGGATTTGTATCTACTACTTTAAAAACAATCAAAGGATCAAATATAGATTTATATGTAAATTCTTGTGCATCTTTATCGAGCGTTAATGACAAGGTCGGAAGAGCTTGCTGCGTTGAACTTGACTTGCTACTGTTGCCTCCGGCTGAAATAGCTGAAAAATTTAAGAGAAGTGTGAAGAGGAAAAAATAACGGATGTTCATGAAAAGCCCCAGTAAAAGGTATAATTACATCATCTGAATATTGGTTAGTATAAGGACTTTTGCGATTTGCGCAATTTTCAATTCGTGTTAAAGAGCCAATAATATTTTTAGATAATTTTCTACGATGGGCAGAGTTAAGGCATTTTTTGACCACTTGTATGCCTCGTCAGGATGGTTATACTGAAAAGAAAGGATTAAAAATTAGGTGTTTTTTATGAAACAACTCTTTAAATTACACTCTCCCTTTGAGCCTGCTGGCAGCCAGCCTGTCGCGATCGCGCAGCTCAATGAGCAGCGACCAGGCGTCTCGACACTTTTAGGTGTGACAGGTTCAGGTAAGACCTTCACCATGGCAAATGTAATTGCCGCCCAAAATAAACCGGTGCTTATTCTGTCTCCGAACAAAACGTTAGCTGCGCAGCTTTATGAAGAGTTTTCTCTCTTTTTCCCCGAAAATAAGGTTGGCTATTTTGTCAGTTATTACGACTACTATCAGCCAGAATCCTATTTGCCAGCTCAGGACATTTATATTCCCAAAGAAACAAAAATTAATACCGAAATTGAACGCTTGCGCGTAGAGGCAACGGCATCAATTATCAACCGCCCTGATACCATAATTATAGCTTCTGTTTCTTGTATTTATTCTCTTGGAAATCCAGAAGATTATCGCCGTTTGGCGTTGCCGCTGCATGTTGGACAGAAAATTGATCGGGCAGAGTTGTTACGTAAACTGATTTTTATTCAGTATATGCGCAATGACATTGAACGTGCTTCAGGAACTTTTCAGGTGCTGGGCAATTCTATTGAAGTTCAGTTGCCCTACCAGAGGGAAAAACTGCGCATCGAATTATTTGGCGACAAGATTGAAGCATTACAATGGGTGGACAAACATAATAACCATGTGCTTACCGAACTTACCGATGCTCTGATATTTCCCGCCAAGCATTTTGTGACGACAGAAGAGAAAAAAAATGCAGCAATTAACAGTATCACTGCAGAGTTGAATGAATATTTGCCGACGCTGGAAAATCCCATTTATCGTGAGCGCCTTGATCGACGTGTGCATCATGATCTAGAAATGTTGCGAGAAGTTGGCTACTGCTCGGGCATCGAAAATTATTCGGTGCATTTTGATGGCCGTTCAGGTGGTGAAGCACCATTTTGTTTATTCGACTTCTTCCCGAAAGATTTCTTGTTAATTATCGATGAATCACATATTGCTTTGCCACAATTGCGGGGCATGTATGCGGGCGATCGTGCGCGTAAGAAAGCACTTATCGATTTTGGCTTCCGCCTGCCTTCCGCCTATGACAATCGTCCACTGAAGTTTGAAGAGATAGAGCGCTATTTTAAGGATGCCATTTTTGTCTCTGCAACGCCGGGAGAATATGAAATTAAGCATTCTCAACCAGTAGTCGAACAGATTATTCGTCCAACAGGACTCCTGGATCCGGTTATTGAAATTCATCCTCGGGTAGGACAGCTTGACCATCTGCTGAAAGAAATTAATCAAACGACTGAGCGTGGTTTTAGAACGCTGGTTACTGTGCTTACCAAAAAATTAGCTGAAGATTTAGCTCGTTATTTTGAAGAGCGCCAGGTTAAGGTCTGCTATTTGCATAGTGATTTAAAAACACCACAGCGCACAGAACTGTTGCAGAAATTGCGACTGGGCATCTTTGATTGTCTTGTGGGAGTAAATTTGCTGCGCGAGGGGCTTGATCTACCTGAAGTTGCGTTAATGGCGGTGATGGATGCGGATATTGAAAGTTTCCTGCGCGATCGTCGTTCACTCGTCCAGATTATTGGCCGCGCGGCACGTAATATTGATGCAAAAGTTCTTATGTTTGCAGATACCATAACCGGCTCAATGAAGTCGGCGATTGATGAAACCAACCGCCGCCGCGACCTGCAACAAGAATATAATGAACAACATGGCATTGTGCCAAAGACGGTAACGCGGGAGGTGGTAAAAAGTATCGCTAATATTCAAAAAGCGATTGCTGAGGCTTCAAAACAGAAGCGCAAAAAAACGGCTGCGCAAGAGCTGCCGAGTGCTGAAGTTCTTGATCAAGCAGCTACTGCCAAACGCATCACACAACTTGAGGTTGAGATGCAAAAAGCTGCAAGCAATTTTGATTTTGAAAAAGCTATTGAATTGCGCAAGGAGTGGTTTGAGTTAAAGAAGAAACAGTAATAAAAAACATCTTATTTTTCGCTAAGGGTCTCGTCACCCTTAGCAATGGGCTCTTATCTTTGTTGATACAATTTTTATGATTTGTTTGTCCTGAGTTTTTTTTCGAGGGTTTTGCCACCCTCGAGCTGGGCACCAAGGCTTTGCCTTGGACCCATTCATTTCGCTCGAACGGCGACCACTTTACCCAGGCTTCGCTTTGCTCCGCCTGGGGCCCACACTCGCCTAATGGCTACTGCGGGTGGACTTTATCCTGAGCCTGTCGAAGGGCATGCTCCGCACCAACCTTCATCAACAAGATTCCGGCAAGATTTAAATCAAGGGAATTGGTACGCGACTCATTGGCAAGTAGGTACATGGTGTTCGCATGGCACCTGCGAGCTCAACCGGCCGTTTACCAAATTTATAAAGCTACCGATCTAGCTTGACGTGTGGGCATGATAGCACCCAATAAATAGTGTGTAAAAAAAGAAATGTATCTCGGCTTGATATTAGACACGCCATACACATTTGTTTACGAAAGGGTGCGTAATCATGCGACCCCGAAGCGACTTGCCTGCGAAGCGTAGCGAAGTAGGCAGGCGCGTGTGGCCATACTTCAAGCGTACAAGGGATTCTAAAGGGACGAAGTCTCTTTAGTGCCCGTTGTTAGGGGTGGCAAAACCCCTAACGGAAAAAAATGTTTGAGTTAAAGAAGAAACAGTAATAAAAATATTAAAAAAAGGGGCGAGGAATATTTTTTTATTCCTCGCCCTAACTATTTATAATCGATATTTTTTAAAAATCGTATTCTAATTTGTCTCTTCTTCTTCAAATTCTAAAACCACCGGGACCATTTTTTTGCCAGTCACTTCAAGTTGCAAGATTTCACAATGAAATGCTTTTATTAAATTACTCGAAATCATTTTCCTTAGCGAATAAGCAGTAATATTTTTTGGATCATCTCCTAAAGAAGTAGCATATTTTCCTTTTTTAGTGAGCTCTTCATATAGGGCCTCTGGGTTTTTATCGTAAGCTTCAGCTTGCGGTATCATTCTGTATCGAAATCGGAGCCAGCCATCTTCCTCTAGCATATCCTGTTGGGTCGTTTCTCTGCGTCTGCTAATGTCTTCCGGTTTGAATTTTTCAAAAAATAGTAAGGTAACGAGGCGATGAGCTGGATTTTCCATTTTTTCTTGAATGGTGTCAATAACACTCTTGTATTCAACAGGCAGTTCATAATTGGTAAACACTGGCACGACACTGTGCGTTCCTTCAAAGACAGTCTTTTGACATTTAATCCTACGTTTCTCCTTGGAAGAAGTACCCATGGGTAAGGCTGTGGTCGCACAGCATAATGCCAATAGGGTTATGATCACATTTTTTGAAAACATCTATTAGTCCTTATATTATTTTATTTCTTTTTTTTCGGCTGCCACTTCTTTTTCTTCAGTAAAGATTTCTTTGAAGAGCTGGTTAGATTTTTTTCCAGCAGTTCTGATTTCTTCAATGAGACATTCAGTGATATCTAATTCTACTTTATTTTCTGCTGAATAGGTTTCAGCATGTTTATAGTGGGTGTGACCAACCTTGAACAGAGCAATGGCGAGGGTAAAAAGTAGTGGACCTCGGACTGGTCCTTTTGATGCGGCTTCTACAATAGTACAAATGCCAGCACCATCAAATGCGATACCTTTAATAAAATACTTGTATTTTGTCATTTCGATGAACGTCTGTTCAGCCTCTTTCTTTTGCAATTCTAACTTCTCTTGATCTGCCTTAGTTAAGGCATGTGCCGATGTGGTCAAGGAAGAAACAATTAATACGCCAATGCATAGGTTTTTTGATAACATCTATTAATCCTTCTACTGTTTTTGAGTATACTAGCTAAATATGCTTATAATTATACGAAAATCTTATCTATTTACAAAAAAAGGACCTTAAAATGTCGCGACAATATATCATAATTTCTGTCATCGGTGCAGCCGGATTAGCCGCAGTAGGTTTGTATCTTTTTATGTCAGCTCCCATAAGGTGCAAGGATCTTCCTCCCATGAAACTTCATATTCAATCAATTGACGATCTCAAAGCTCTGTTTCCTACAACGCCGCAAGAAATTGAAGCGCGCACCCGCTGTAGCATCGAACGAGCACAAAAGATGCTTGATGAGCTGCTAGCCATAAAGCCAGAAGAACGCAATTTTGAAAATACAGCGTATGCTCTAGATCAACTATCGGCATTTTCTGAGATTGCTGTAGATGAGCAAGTGTTTGAACTTATTGAATATGTAAATCCTGATAAGGCTATGCGTGATGCAGCGCATGTAGCAGCACTGAAAATTATGGATTTTTTGGTTGATGCCATAAATAATAACAAAGCACTATATAATGCGTTTAAAGAATATGCAGAAACTATTGCCCATCATGAAACGCTGCGTCCAGATCAGCGCTATTTTATCGAAGAACTCATGGATGATTTTAAGCGTTCAGGTTTAGATTTGCCCGATGAACAGCTTGAGCAGATCAAAAAAATTACTAAAGAAATTGTCGCGCTTGAAAGTGACTTTACGGCGAATATTGCTGCTGATAACCGCACCGTATCGGTGAAACGTGAAGAGCTTGCAGGGCTTGATGATGATTTTATTAATGCATTAAAACGCTCTGAAAACGGTGAATATCTGTTAGGAACTGATACGCCAACTTATAGTAAGGTAATGGAAAACTGTATGGTTCCGGAAACACGCAAAAAACTTTGGTTATTATTTCAAAATCGTGCATATCCGACCAATGAAAAGATTCTTAAAGATTTAATTGCCAAACGTGACGGACTTGCGCACAAATTGGGTTTTGGCAGTTACAATGATTTGGATATCGATTCAATGATGGCAAAAACTACTGATCGCGTGAAAAGTTTCTTGCAAGAATTAACCGACAAGATGCAGAAAATAGTGAAACAAGAATACACAGAATTTAAATCCGATGTACCAAAAACTGTCGAATTAACTGAGGCCGGAAAATTCAATCCATGGGACATTATCTACGTACGCAATCAGTATAAGAAAAAGCACTTGAATGTTGATGAACAAGTAGTTGCCGAATATTTTCCCCTAGAACATACCATTAAGGAACTGCTTAAGATATATGAACAATTTTTGAGTTTGCGTTTTGAACAACTAACGATCTCTGGCTTATGGCATGAGGATGTGCAACTTGTTGCAGCACACCGCACAGATGATGACGCATTACTTGGTTATTTGCTGCTTGATTTGCATCCTCGCGCTAATAAATATACGGGCGCATGTCAGGGTTGGATTATACGTGCAGTTCAGCATGAAGAAGGGGCGCTCTATCCAATGGCCTCCATTGTCATCGCTAATTTCCCCAAATCAACCGCAACAAAACCATCATTATTGACGCGTCGAAATGTTGAAACGTTCTTCCATGAATTTGGCCATGCAATGCATGCATTGTTAGGTCGCACCTATCTTGCATCCCAGTCTGGCACGCGCGTGAAACGTGATTTTGTGGAAATGCCATCACAAATGTTAGAAGAATGGTTAGGAAACAAAGAAATTCTTAAGATGATCAGCAAGCACTATAAAACAGGCGAGCAATTGCCCGATGCGTTGATCGAGAATCTTATTAAAGTTAAGCGTTTTGATGTGCAAGATTGGACACAACGAGTAATACTTATCTCTTGGTTGGCGTTA
>JABDCY010000040.1 GCA_013287855.1 Candidatus Babelota bacterium
GTTATAGGCATGCCGGCCATGATGGTAATAGGCATTGAGCGTCCACTCATGCCGGGCAAACAGCTTAGAATTGATGTGCATGAACATTGGGACAGGTTCCATAAAGAAAAAATCCTTGAAAAAATACCGAATAAAATATCTAACGAAATCCTAGGTTTGTATTGCGACTATGAAAATGGCAATCAAAGCCCTTATCAATTTGTTATTGGCTGCAAAGTATCTTCGATTATGAATATTCCTAAAGGTATGGTTGCAAAAATTATACCTGAATCACGTTATGCAATGTTTCATGCACAAGGAGAATTTCCAAAAAGTGTTCAAGATGTTTGGGATGCAGTATGGAAAAAAGGGTTAAAGCGTACGTTTACTGGCGATTTTGAACTTTATGGAAAAAAATTCAATAACCCTGATAAGGGAGTTGAAGTCTATGTAGCTATCGATGAGTACAATAAATTGTGACAAGCAAAAAAAAGGTTAGATGAGAAAAAGGCTGGTTAGGAATAATGTTCCTACCAGCCTTTTTTTGTATCTATTTATTAACCGCCGCCAAACATTCCAACAATTTCTTCTACGGTTTCCTTAACTTTACTTTGAGTTTTTATTAAGGCACCTATTATAGCTGGTGTTAATTGAATTTTCTTAAAATCCTTAAGAATAGGTATTAATGCACTTGCATTACTTGCGATTGCATTACGTATAATTGGCAATGCTTCATTATAAGCTGCTTGATAAGCTGCAATAAATTCTTGAGGTTGTGATAATTTTGGTTGAACTTTTAAAAGAATGTCAGCAAAACTTCGGGCAATATCTTTAATGGCAGGCGTTTCTTTAGCAAAATTGAGGAACGCTTTTACTGGAGCAAGCACAGCTTTGCCACCTTCAACAACTTTTAATGATTTTTCAAGTTCTGGAAGCACGAGTGCAGTAAATACCGATATGGCAAGGTCAGGATTTTTTAAGAAAGTGATCATGATAGGTAATTTTTGTTGAACATCGGTAATAGCTGCTTGGCTCAGTGCACCAGCTTTAAATTGCTCTAAATCTAAGCCCAGAATCTTGCTGGGTATAGTATACATATTTGCCGTTGCAACGCGTTCCATGCTTGCAAGGGTTGCAGCAACATCGTCACTGATGGTAACTTGATCAGCAAGACCTTTTACGAGTGCTAGTAAGTCTTGCACATTGAGATTCTCACCAAATTTTGCTAAGTCGGCTGGCTTAACTTGTTGCATAAGTTCTAGAAGTTCCATTCCTACAACAGTGCCTGTTGCACCCGAGATCATCAGGGCAAGTGCTGCATTTTTAAGATTTTTGCCTAACATACTATTCTCCTTATCTAATTTTTTAAGATGGATATATATATTTAAAATTATACAAAAAATTGAATAACAAAATCAATGATATTCAATTTGAATTTTAAATAGGGAGGGGTTTCAAAAGTTTAGAAAGGAAATTACAAGGAAAGCAGGTCTGTTACGTAAGTTTGAGCATCAAAAGGTTTGAGCGCCTCAACATTTTCGCCAAAACAGATAAAGCTGATAGGAATATGGAGCTCATCACTGATACCAAACACTATGCCGCCTTTGCCTGTGCCATCCATTTTGGTAAGCACAATGCCTTGTACATCGGTGCTTTCATTAAATAGACGTGCTTGCTCAAATGAATTTTGCCCCAGCATGCTATCAATGGTTAGGAGTGTAGTTATGGCTTGATTTGGAATTTGTTTTTTTAAGATATTTTTTATCTTTTCAAGTTCCCGCATCAAGTTGGTTTTGGTTTGCAATCGGCCCGCCGTGTCGATAATAAGGGCATCAAAATGCTCGTTCTTAAACCTGTCGCACCCCTGAAAAACCACTGAAGCAGGATCTTGTCCCTGTGAGCCTTTAACTAATGGAATGTCTAATTTAGAGGCCCAAATAGCCAATTGCTCAGTTGCTGCCGCACGAAAAGTATCTCCGGCAACCAAGAGCACCCTTTTGCCCTGTTGCGCTAGTTTATAGGCCAATTTTGCGGCAAAAGTAGTTTTTCCGCTGCCGTTTACCCCAACTAACAGGTAGATATCACTTTCGTGACTTGAACGTGGTCTTTGCAATAAGGAAATAAGATAGTCATGCAGATATTTTTTCAGATCAGCGCCTTCTTTGATAGCGCCAGACTGCCATGCAGACTTTAGATGTTCAAGAATTTTGTTAGTAGTTTTTACGCCAGTGTCAGCGCTCAGTAAAATAGTTTCAAGTTCTTGCAAAGTTGCTTCATCAATATTTTTTTGCAAAAACAAAGAACCTATTCTGGAAGTAACCTGCGTATAAATTTTTTGAAACTGTTCTTTAAAAAAACTAAACATTATGGAGAATCCTTCAACAGCAGGGAAAAAACCCGTGCTTTAGATTTAGGCTTTGTTTTTTAATTATCAAGTTCTTTAGTCCAAATTCCGTTCGCTGTGAGCCCTTCGACTGGCTCAGGACAGGCGCAGTCGACTTGCTAAATTTATTTTTCAAAGGAAGCATGGTTCGACTATGCTCACCACGAACGGAATAAATTAATTTTTTTAAGCTTTAACTAGTGAACCTACTTTATCCATTCTGATTATGTATCAGCGGCTCTGCTCGTTGCAAAAATAATTTAAGGCGTCGATAATCGTTGCCAGAAAGTAATGAAAAAGTTTCGATGAAGTTATTCAATTTAATATCACTCAAGCAATCGAGTGCTATTTGTTGTTTAAAAATAGCAAGCAGCAGTTCATCAACATGAGTAAGCAGCTGTTGGTTTGCAAAAATAAGATGCAAGTAATTATTACGGGAGAAAAATTCCTTGCTTAATTCTGTAGAGGCATGTCCAACAAACGCGTGAATTTTAGGAGGTTCTGGTGCTATGGTGTACTGCATGGTGCCTTTTTCACGATAACCTACAATTAGACATGACAAGATAGTCTTGAGAAAACTAAAAATCTGGGGTTGTTCTTGCATGAGCTCCTCTTCGGTCTTTTGATAAGGAAATGGATACCGTAATGGATCCATGGAGCCCATTTGTGTGTGATACACAATGCCAAATAAGGTTCGGCTGCTCAACTCAATGGTAACTAGACTGCCAAAGGCAGGAGGTTTGTCCCATTGCCAACATTGGGCCTTAAAACCCTGCAAAGAGCTTTCAATAACTTCAGCAAAGTGTTTGTTGTTGTTCAAGGTCATGCTCAATAAAGATCAAACTTGGATTTTCCAGGAAACTGGTACGGTGAATAATAGTCGATCCCAGTTCTCGTACAGCGGCTTTATGCCGTGGCGTGCTATAGCCTTTATGCTCAGCAAACCCATAACCGGGGAATACTGATTCAAGCTGTTTCATAAGCCTATCTCGAGAAACTTTGGCAACAATGGAAGCCGCAGCAATAGAGCTTGATTTACTTTCACCCTTAATAAAATGATGAACCTGAATATGAGAGTAACCGGTATCATCAACCTTAAGAGGCATGGCGTCCACTAAAATAGCGCTCGGTTGCTCGGGGCAGCCAGAAAGTAAGTGCACCAAGGCCTTTTTCATAGTGAGTAGGGTAGTTTGCCAGATATTGCGTTGATCGATAATCCGAGGGTGTAGAATTCCTATGCCATAGAAACAGTGAGCAGCAATCCAGGAAAATGCCTTTTCCCGTTCTGCTTCAGTTAGTATTTTTGAGTCTTTCAGGAGCCGATGGGTCTTATTTTTAGGGAGAATCACTGCGGCGGTTACTAATGGGCCTGCCAGGCATCCCCTGCCTACTTCATCTATTCCGCATACGGTTTTACCCTCTTGCCAGGCCTGCATTTCATAAAAATTCTTTTTAAAGCTGGGTTTTTTTCGCATGTTTGTCATCTTCGATGTTTTCCATTTGACAAGATATATAATATGCGTACAATTAGAAATAAGGCAGTTTCTTTTTAAACTATACTATAATTTTAAGCAAAACGTAAGCAGAAGGAGTTAAATCATGGCTTCGTCAACAGAATTGCGCGTAAAAGAGCTTTTACGGGAAAAAGGCTGGACCACCAAGATTTTAGCAGAAAAAACCGGTATGTCCGAAAGCTATTTAACGCACATAAAAAATGGAACGAGACGTTGGAATGAAGATTCATTAAGAAAATTAGCAAATGCATTTGAAATAAGTCCTATTGAGCTATTTGCACAACGCCGTCAGCGTACTGATAACATTGATAGCAATGTAAGTATGCCTGAACGTTCAGATTTGCAATTAAAAGTTCAAGTAGTGCCGGTAGTTGGTGAAATTCCATCAAACCCGTCACCATATAACAATCAGTTAATGCAAATTACCACCGGTTATAAAGATATTTTTATCCCAGTATTAAATACGAGCGATAACGGTATGTTTGCGGTATGTATCGAAAACAACTTGATGGCGCCAACTTTTGTGAAGGGCGATTTCTTAATCGTTTCTCCAGAAGTGTGGACCCGTTCAGGTGATATCGCTGCGGTAGAGTACGGCAATGAAACTATCGTTAAAGGCATTATGCAAGTTACCTACACCGAAGATTTTATTGTTCTTGAATCAGTGAATCATAAAGCTGCTCCAATAGCGTTGGTGCGCGGAAAAGATCACTTCAGAATAATTGGTCGTGTGATTGAGCGTCAACAACGCTTAGTGTAAAGATCATTGAATAGAATTTAAAATACCGGAAAAAAGCTAGTATTTCTGCTAATTTCTGGTATTTTTATTTATGAATTATTTTTCATAAAAAGTGTCCTTTTTGTACTAAATAAAAAGATTCGTTCTTTTTATAGGGTTACAATAACTTTTTCCACTTAGTATCACTAAAAGGGTTTAATTATGTTTCGTTACGAAGTTCTTATGCTGACTATTCCTGAAGTTACCAAGGATGAGGTCGCAGCTATTGAGTCAAATCTGGATAAGATTACTCAGCAGGCAAAAGGATCGGTACTTTCATTTGAGCGTTGGGGCAAATATAGACTTGCCTATCCAATTCGCAAAAATGAGTATGGTGTATATTGTTTGGCACGTTTTGAGATGCCAGCAACTGACGATGTGCTTAAAGACGTGAATACGCTTTTAGCGGTTAAGCATGAAGGCACCGTGATGCGCTTCTTGGTTTCTCGTCTTGATCCAAAAGCACCACTTACTTATAGTCGACCAACTTCATTGGAAGAAGCACCAACTAAAAGTGCAAGTTCTTTCTTGAAAGAAAAAGGTCTTATGAGCGATGAAGGATTTGAACGTCGTTCAAAAGATTTCGAAGAAGAAACCGAATCTCACGATATGGATGTTGCGTAAGGAATTAGAACATGGCAAAGAGCAAAAGCGTAAAAGTAAAAATTAGTGCACGGTTAACAAAAAAAAGAATGCGTCGCAATGGACAAAATGGCGCAAAGCATTGTCGGTTTACTGACAATCCAGAAATGATCGCACAAATTGATTATAAAAATGCGACATTTTTACGGGCATTTTTAACCGAACGCGGTAAAATTTTACCAGCACGTATTTCTGGCAATTGCAACAAATATCAGCGAATGCTCGCACGAGAAATAAGAAAAGCGCGTACCCTGGGCTTGTTGCCTTATTGTGCGCCGCATATTTGAGGAAATTGTAATAACTGTATTCCCACACCACGCATGAAGTTGTGTGGGAATTATTTTTTTAATGGGGGGAATCATGAATTTAGGGAAATATTTTTTGAGTTTATTTTTGTTTGTTGGTAGTGGCATAAATTGCATGAAAACGCTCAATCCAGAGGCAAGAAAATTCCAACCAACTTTACAAGAAAATAGAGATTGTGTACAAAGGCGAAGAGATTCTCATAAACACAATAAAGCTTTGCGTGCACGGGGTAGTAACATT
>JABDCY010000041.1 GCA_013287855.1 Candidatus Babelota bacterium
AATAGCGCTCTGAACGGAAGCGTTACTGGTAAACAAAGCCGCGAGTGGATGCGAAAAAAGAATAGCCACCGCAAAAGCGGCAACCAGGGTTAAGAGAGAAACAAATTCACTGATAAAACCTCGCGCAAGACCAATAATAATAGAGAGAAAGAATATTGCGAGAATAATCATGTCTACAAGATTGGTACTTATCATAAACGCTCCCTGTCTTTACACAACAAATTAAATAAGTCTCTTAGTATAGCAAAGCTTATAGAAAACGAGAAAGCTTCATAGCGCTAAATCATTCATCCAACGCAGCAAGTATGGTATCTGGCACATCACTAAAAACGGCATCTACGCCCCAATCATAAAGTTTGAGTGCTGTTTTTGGCTCATTCACGGTATAACAAAGCAATTGCTTATCCATACTTTTGATTTCGGTAGCAGCTGAAGCTGTCATGATTTCCTGATCAACATGAACGGAAACACAGTTTAGAGAATCACACAGGGATTGCCACCCCGGTTCCCATTGATACAATAACATGCCCAGCTGACTTTCTGGTGCATAATGCCGTAAAATATGCAGGGCTTGAAAAGAAAAACTAGAAAATAAAATATTAATTTTTTTACTGATCGCACTAGCAGAAACTTCTTCCAGCACGCGAATAATAAGCTGCTCTTCTGTCTCTGGTAAGGCTTTAATCTCAATATTAAGATTGAGTGTTGCCTGATTCCACTCAAGAAAAGCCAGCAATTGCTTAAAAGAAGGAATGGTCTCGCCTGCAAAAAACGGGTCAAACCATGATCCGGCATCTAATGTTCTCAGGTAGGCATAAGGATAATGATGCACTTCGCCACGACCATTCGTCGTACGATCTAATAATTCATCATGAAAAATAATAGGCTCGCCGCAAGCTGCTTGCATCACATCAAACTCAATCCATTTAAGACCTAATTGCATTGCTTTAGTAAAAGCAATCATCGTATTTTCTGGGGCATAGGCGCTAGCACCCCTATGGGCAATAACCGGCGGATTGAAATTAAGAATAGCGCTCACAAAACACTCCATAGTTTTAGTTTGTTAAAAACGTGAATTTGACATAACAACAGCCTGTCATTCCCGCGCAGACAGGAACATTCCCGCATAACAACAGCTTGTCATTCCCGCGCAGGCGGGAACCCAGTTATCTAGTTAATTCATAATATATATATATAAGATTGTCTCTTCCAATCTCTAAGCATTTGTTCATTTGTGTTTTACATAAAGTGCCTGGATAGGTTCCCGCCTGCGCGGGAATGACAGCTCAACGTTATAATGACAGACCAGTGTTATATCGCTAAAAGCACTCACATAAAAAAATAAACATTATTTTATTTTTTGTACCACTTGATCCGGCATAGCAGCGAGCACGACAGCTGCTTGTAATTGGACTTTATTACCCACGGACATAGCAGGATTACTTGCGCTACCTACAGCGCCGCCCCCAAACTTAGTTAACATCATATTGTTATTTGCAACTGGCAAAACAGGCTGGCCTATAGAAATAAAATCGATTTGATGTAAGTAATATTTTTGATCTGGATAAATTTTGTTTAATGCATCAATCTCAGCTTTGACTTGCTGATACAGGTTATTTCTAAGGCTAATCATGGCTTGCTGAAATTCTTCATCACTAGGCGTAAATTGTATGGTGTCTATGGTCAACGTTTCACCTGGCTTGCTGATTGATTTAGCTTTATCCCGTAAATTGGCAAGTTCTGGTTGAGGTAAGCGAGCTTGGGCTACTAATTGCATCGATTCCAAACCGGATTTATCAAGTTGCCTATCAAAAGAAACCAAATGCCATTCACCTTTATCCGAGAGTTCCGTTAATTTGCGCATGATTTCTGTTTGCAGCAGGTCAATTCCCTTACCCGCTACAGCTGCGTTGATATTGACGTTCACCAAAGCGGTTTTAGTGGTCACCCATTGTTGTGTTTGCAATTGTAACAAGACTTTATTTAAGAGTGGTTCGAGATTAATATCTGCCCAAGCTGGAAGTGAGACTAAAAAACAGGCTAGTAATAAGTAAAGTTTTTTCATTAAAATTTACCCTCTACGTAAGTGATGTTAAGTAATGTATCGCATTAACACTTATTTGTGTGAGACCTAACCAAAAAAATGAAAATCTTTTTCTAAGATTGCAGATATTCTATGCAACTTAAGGTAAGATCGCTATCATTTTATTTTTTGTTTAGATAACAATTATTATGCAAAACCCTGACTTATTTGCACCTCCTTTGCCCACAAAACCAGATGAACAATTCTTATGGAAAAACCTCCATGGGGCGAGCGTAGGTTTGGCCCTAAGTAATGCCATTAAAACAAGCGATAGACCCATTTTAATCATCGCTGCTGATAATTTATACGCCTCTCACTTAATCGATGAACTCCATTTTTTCTTAGGAAAAAGTGAAAATTTATTTACTTTTCCTGATTGGGAAACCTTACCGTACGATCATTTCTCACCTCATCAAGATATTATTTCAGAGCGACTTGCCGCTTTATACAAAATACCTTCTTTAAAAACAGGCGCTGTTATTACAACAATTACAACCTTAATGCAGCGCCTCTCCCCCCAAGCGTATTTAGACGGTCATCTTTTTTTATTAAAAATTGGTGATGTTTTACATCTAGATGAATTACGTACACGACTGACAAAAGCGGGTTATCATGCCGTGAGTCAAGTCAGAGAGCACGGCGAATTTGCTATTCGTGGCTCTATCATAGATCTTTTTCCCATGGGCATGGATACGCCTTTTCGCATCGATCTTTTTGATAACGAGATCGATTCTATACGACATTTTTCGCCGGAAACACAACGTTCCCTGGATAAAATACATGAAATTCGTTTGCTGCCCGCAAAAGAATTTCCTTTAACAGAAGAAGCGATAGAACGGTTTAGACAAAACTGGCGCAGTCAATTTAGTGGTAATCCACTCAAATCGCCTATTTATCAAGACATCAGTGAAGGCATTTGTTCGCCCGGTATTGAGTATTATCTGCCCTTCTTTTTTGAAAAGACCGCTAGCTTATTTGATTATTTACCCAGCAATACCTTGCTAGTGACCATAGGCGAACAACAAACTAGAGCCAATGAATTTTGGCAAGAAATTAAATTACGTTTTGAACAAGCGCGTTTTGATATTTCACGTCCTTTATTAACACCAGAGCAAGTTTTTATTCCGTTTGGAACGATAGCGCAATCCCTTAAAAAATATCCTTCTGTTGTTATTAATCCGATCACAACAAAAGGATTTGATTTCTCTACTAGTCCAGCGCCTTTATTAGAAATTAATTATAAAGCAACCCAACCCTTATCTGCCTTGCAAGCATTTCTGTTGCAATATACCGGTCGCGTTTTATTTTGTGCAGAAAGCATGGGGAGAAGAGAAGTCATACTACAACTCTTTGGCTCTATTTCGCTGTTTCCAAAATATTTTCAATCTTGGGAAGCGTTTCTAAATAGCGATGAACAATACGGCATTGTGGTCGCGCCACTCGAAGCTGGCTTTACACTTCAGCATCCCGCACTTGCACTGCTTACTGAAACACAATTATATGGTAAGCGCGTCATGCAACGGCGCTTACGAAAAAAAACAGTACAAGATCCCGATGCCATTATTAAAGATCTCACGGAATTACAACTGCAAGACGCAGTTGTTCACATTGATCATGGTATTGGTCGCTACTTAGGTTTAGAAACATTAAAAGTAGGCGATCAATTGGGTGAGTTTTTATGTTTAGAATATTTAGGTGGCGACAAACTATATGTTCCTGTTGCTTCTTTGCATTTAATTAGTCGTTACACTTCTTCTGATCCTGAAATACTTAATCTTTATGCCAAGCGTGCCGCTCGCCCAGGTCATGCGTATGATTTTCTACAAGAGCAATATGCAGCATTTGCTGCTGCTTTTCCTTTTGAAGAAACGCCAGATCAATTGCAAGCGATAGAACAAGTCTTTGCTGATCTTACTTCAACAAAACCCATGGACAGAGTTATCTGCGGTGATGTCGGTTTTGGCAAAACGGAAGTTGCCTTGCGCGCAGCATTTTTAGTTGTGCAAAATAATAAACAAGTTGCTTTGTTGGTTCCGACTACCCTGTTAGCGCAACAACACTTCCAAAATTTTCAAGATAGATTTGCAGATTGGCCGATACAAGTAGAAATGTTATCGCGTTTTAGGAGCCCGAAAGAGCAGAAAAAAATTTTAGAACGCATGGCAGAGGGTAAAGTAGATATTGTCATTGGCACGCATAAATTATTGCAAAGCGACATTAAGTTTAAATCTTTAGGGCTTGTTATCATTGATGAAGAGCATAGATTTGGTGTCGGTCAAAAAGAAAAATTAAAAGCCTTACGTGCCATGGTAGACATCTTAACACTTACTGCAACACCTATTCCCCGTACCTTAAATATGGCGCTTTCTGGCATAAGAGATTTATCCATTATCGCAACGCCACCGGCGCGACGTTTATCTGTCAAAACATTTGTCCATGAATATAAAGATCATCTCATTCAAGAAGCTATTCAACGAGAAATTTTGCGCGGTGGTCAAGTGTATTTTCTACATAATGAAGTCACGACCATTAACAAAAAAGCAGAAGAAATTGCCGCACTAGTAAGTGAAGCACGCATAAGCGTTGCGCATGGGCAAATGCATGAACGTGATCTTGAACGCGTCATGTCAGCTTTTTATCACAGACATACGAATGTTTTGGTTTGCTCAACCATTATAGAAAGTGGTATCGATATTCCCACCGCAAACACCATCATTATTAATCGCGCAGATAAATTTGGTATTGCTCAACTCCATCAATTGCGTGGCCGTGTGGGCAGATCACATCACCAAGCGTATGCATATTTATTGACGCCACCTACTATTACACCGGATGCGGCTAAGCGTTTAGATGCTATTTCTTCATTAGATGATTTGGGGATTGGGTTTACCTTAGCAACACATGATTTAGAAATTCGTGGTGCTGGCGAATTACTAGGAGAACAGCAAAGCGGTGATATGCAAGAAATTGGTTTTACCCTTTACATGGATCTACTGTCGCGTGCTGTGGATGCGCTCAAAGAAGGTCAAGAACCTGATTTTGAAACCTCACTTTTAACCCGGCCTTCCGAAATTGATTTACATCTGACAGCGTTAATACCGGAAAATTATTTGTATGATGTGCCGCTACGTTTACAGTTTTACAAAAGAATTGCCAGCACAACAACGCAAACAGAATTAGACGAGATTCAAGTTGAAATGATAGATCGTTTTGGATTGCTACCTGAACCACTCAAAAATCTTTTCGCTATTACTGAATTAAAACAAAAAGCCAATGCCTTAGGGATTGTGAAAGTTGAAGCCGGTGAAAAAGGGGGCAAACTAGAATTTAATGAAAAGCCGAATGTTAAACCAGAAACTATTATTCGTTTAATTCAGCTGCCTACGCAACAATTTCGCCTAGATGGTCCTACCCGTTTGCGTTTTAATCTCAGTCCTCACACGCTCAATCAGCGCATTGAGATAATAGCGAAGTTATTAGATGAGCTCAGCGCATGAGGAAATGCTT
>JABDCY010000042.1 GCA_013287855.1 Candidatus Babelota bacterium
AGGCGATCAAAAAAGAGCTTGGCGATGATGACCTTGAAGATATCGAGCAAATGTATGCAAAACTTGAAACCTTACAAGCAAATGATGAAGTAAAAAAAGAAGTTAAGCGCCAAATTGGTCGACTGGAACGCACGGCTCCGGATTCGATGGAAGCTACGGTAACGCGCAACTATCTTGAATGGATTTTTGCACTTCCTTGGGGCAAAGAAACCGAGGACAACTTGGATATTGCCCATGCTGCCTCGATTTTGCATGAAGATCATTATGGACTTAAAGATATTAAAGAACGTATTCTTGATTTTATTTCGGTGCGCAACCTCAAACAAGATGGCTATGCACCAATAATTTGTTTTGTAGGGCCTCCGGGAGTTGGCAAAACATCCCTTGGTCAATCAATTGCGCGAGCATTAGGTCGCACCCATTTTAGAGTGTCCCTTGGCGGCGTTAAAGATGAGGCAGAAATTCGTGGCCACCGTCGCACGTATGTTGGTGCTATGCCAGGACGGATTATTCAGGGCATTAGAAAGGCTGGATCTTGTAATCCGGTAATTATCATCGACGAGCTTGATAAAATCGGTTCCGATTTCCGTGGTGATCCTTCAGCGGCAATGCTCGAAGTTCTTGATCCACAACAAAATAAGACATTTTATGACAACTATTTAGGTCTTCCATTTGACCTGTCACGTACCTTGTTCATTGCAACGGCTAATAGCTTGGATCCAATTTCTGAGCCGTTGCGAGATCGCATGGAAATTATACACCTCTCCGGTTATACCCTTGATGAAAAAATAAATATCGCCAAAAAATATATTGTACCACGCGCCATTAATGCTATGGGTCTTGATGGCCACAGCGTAGAGTTTCCTGATGATCTTATGACCTCTATCATTATCAACTACACGAAAGAAGCAGGCGTGCGACAGCTTAATAGAATCGCGCAAAAATTATGTTCAAAGGGCGCGCGCGCCTTGGTAGAAACAGGAGCATTACCTACATTTGCTGCAGAAAATATAGAAAATTATTTGGGACCGCGCACATTCTTAGAAGATGATATCGATCACACAGATATGGTAGGTATCACCAATGGTCTTGCATGGACCGCCTATGGCGGCGAAATGATTAAAGTTGAAGCAATTTTAATGCCCGGAAAAGGTAAACTCATGCTCACGGGACAACTTGGTAACGTGATGAAAGAATCAGCACAAGCTGCCATGAGTTATGCACGTGCTCATGCCAAAGACTTTGGTATTGAAGACCGTATGTTTACGGCCTATGATCTGCATATTCACGTTCCTGCTGGCGGCATACCAAAAGATGGTCCTTCCGCTGGTGTTACTATGCTTACCTCCATTTTGTCAGCATTGACCCATCGGCCCATTAACGCGAATTACGCCATGACCGGAGAACTTAATTTGCGTGGTGATGTGATGCCTATTGGTGGCGTGAAAGAGAAAATTCTCGCAGCAAAGCGCAATAAAATGCGTCACGTTATTCTGCCACTAAAAAATAAAAAGGATATACTAGATGTGGAAGAAACACTCAAAGACATTGATGTGATTTGGGTGACACATGCTGATGAAATTATACAACAGGTACTTTTACCATCGGAGATTAAGAAACGTGTCCGACATTAAGAAAGTCATGACTATAGGTGGGGCGACACAAGACATCTTTATTCATTATCAGCATCCGGAGATAATGCACTTACAAAATGCAACTGGCAAACATGCTTATCTGATGCTAGAAGAGGGACGGAAAATAGATGTCAGTGAACTTGAATATCATACCGGCGGCGGCGCAACCAACGCCGCCGTCTCCTTTAAGCGCCTTGGTTTTGATGTCACTACCTTTTTCAAAATAGGTCCTGACAAAGCAGCAGAATTTATTTGGTCTCGCATGGCGCAAGAAGATATTGATACGCGTTATATTGTGCATGATACCGAACTACAAACAGGAACCTCATTCATTATCCCATCACCAAGTGGTGACCGCGTGGTGCTTGCCTATCGCGGTGCCAATGCCCATTTGCGGCTACAAGAAATTCCTCTCGAAGAACTTACGTGCTGCCATCAGTTGTATATCACCTCTCTCACTGGCAACTCTTCCGAGCTCCTTGTGCCTATTACCACGCAAGCAAAAAAACATGGCATCCAGGTAGCAGTAAATCCTGGCAGCAGCCAGCTCGTGATGGGCAACAGAGCGCTGCGTGATTCGCTAAAAAATATCGACATTTTGATTCTCAACAGCACCGAAGCAAGCACCTTTATGCGCACCTTAGTACACACCATTGATCGTTTAAAATGTTTCTTGTACAAAGAAGCGCCGCCACAACCAGAACAGGCAAAAGGCCCACGACTATTACAAGGGCCGATCATGTACAAAGATGTGTGCTTTGATGTGCGGGATTTTTTTAAAGAAGTGCTCAATTTGGGACCAAACATTGTGGTTGTTACCAATGGCGCCGAAGGCGTATATGTAGCTGCCAAAGATGCCATTTATTTTCATCCCAGTTTGCCGCTCAAAGCAATAAGCACTCTTGGCGCAGGCGATGCATTTGGCTCATGTTTCGTGGCAGGCTTGTTGTACGGCAATTCAGTTCCAGAAGCATTGGTCAAAGGCATTATTAACAGCACGTCGGTGATCAGCCATTTTGGTGCAAAAACTGGCTTACTGTCAAGAAAAGAACTGGATGCGGAATTTGCAAAAGTAACGACAAAAAATGTGCAAAAGTTCACCTTCTAATTTTTTGATATAGAGTTGGCTCTCGATTTTAAATCTTTAAATTTATAGAGTGGAGAGAATAAGTTTATGGTTACCAAGCAACCTACGTTGTTTTTACTTTTCATCCTTATAAGCACTGAAATAAGAACTGACTGGAAAGATTTCTTACCCAACAATCCAGAACAAGAAAAAGAAATTAAAGAGCTTAAAAAACAATATTATGGCTGCCTTGACCAAGAAGTACGTTGGATTGAACAAATCGGAAAATTACAAAAAGAGCTCAAAGAAAAAGAGCAACATCTTAACGCTAAAATTGTAAATCTTATAAATAGCCAGATGAGCCTAGGCGCCACGTGCGATGAAAAAGATAAAACTATTCAGGCCCAAAAAGTAAAAATTGAAGAATTTGAAAAGAAAATTCAAGCACAATCTTCGAGCTTGAATACAATTTTAGGTAGAATGGCATTTGCTGTCGTTATTGCCAGTGTAGCTGGTTATATTGGTTATGGTATAGGAGCAAAAAATAAATAATGACATTCGTATTTGTCACGTATATTTGAGAGAATCAACATCAAAGCTACAATTTCACCATTTTTCACCCTGAACTTGTTTCAGAATCAGGATGACAAACGAAAGTAGATGTTTATGAAGTTGGTACAAATATTACTCATTTTAACTTGCTCATTCACACCAAATATTTTTTCAGTAGTAAATCTCAGAGACAGTCATCCAAATGCTCCACAACCAATCAAAGAAACTTCAGGACTTCCAGAAAAACCTTCATTAGCCCAGGCCTTGTATCATGATTTTCGTACTATTGCTGAATTCCAAAAAAAATTAGCCGAGCTTGAAAAAAATCCTACCGAACCAGAGGGCCGTATTGGTTTGCGTAAACTTATCAGGCAACAAGATAAAGACATAAACAAAAAACTACTCACTCCCTTAGACGAGGCAAGCGAGCTAGCAAAAAAAGAAGAACGAGCAGACGTGGCAGAACTTATTCAAGAAAAGCGCGCAGCTACAGAAATTCTTCTCGATAATGGATTTGGCTTAAAAGGATTTTGGAGTGGATTCCTTTGGGGATCTGCAGTAACA
>JABDCY010000043.1 GCA_013287855.1 Candidatus Babelota bacterium
TATGCCATTGCTGCGAGCTTTTAATCATATTAATCAAGCGCGCAAAGATTTAGAAGCAGCAAAAAAAGGACTCGAAAAAATAAAAAGTAATTATGAACAAGAAGTGGTAGTCTTATTGCCTAAAGTGGAAGAACTGCTTACGATAGCGCAAGCGGCAACGATTCTTATTACCCGCCATCCACAATGGTCACATTTTATTGCCGTGCAAGAAATGCGCATCGCGAATATTCAGCCAAAAATGACCTATCAAATTAATTAATTCTCATATCGTATATTCAGAAGCCCGAATCAAAAAAATGATTCGGGCTTTTTTTTATTCGTGCATCAGATATTTCTAACATCAGATTTCTTGCAACCCTTACATGTACTCTTGTATACCTAACAAGGTATGTTTAACACTTTTTTTTCATGAGGGTTGTTAATGAACAAACACTATTTCCCCAAAATACTGCTTGGGCTGACTTTGCTGCCTACACTGGTAGCAGCAAATTTTTCAGTAAATCGGATGAGCAGAATAAACGAATGTATGGCCGCATTTAATTTGCGCATAGCTGCCGCTAGCTATCAAACGGTGCAGCAGCCTTGTCCGTGCATGCCATGTCAAACTAATCCTGATGAAACAAATGTGCCAGGATATGCGGGTAGCTTCACCAAAATGTTGCAACATGACCCCGTCACTGGTCTTTTGTCTGCTATCGGTGTTGCTGCCTACCAACAATTCCTAAAAGCGGTGAGCACTGAACTGCAAGCAGACTGGAATGCCATTCAATTAGCACCAGGTTGTCAACGAGTTTATATCAACCCTCAATCAGGGTTTGCTTATAGCTTGGAAGGTGGCGATTCTTCAGAATTTATCATGCCAGTTCCGCCCGTCATAGCAAGTGCAGCTGCAGCAGCTGATTTAATTGAAGTGTACTTACAAATGATTTGTCGCGATGTAAAATTCAACGAATATGGAACTGGTGCCGGTAGTGATGCTACGAGCGTGGGTACATTATCAAAAACCAATAATGCAGCAATGATTCTTGATGCTCTTCCTGCTTATACTGGCCCTAAAAATGGTTTAGGCCATGTGGATGCTACCATACTTTTCCGTGGTTCTAGTCCAGGCAACCGTGTAGGTGGCTATATTTCACAATTTTTATTACTGCCATTGCCGGTTTTATTCCCAGCAGGTTGTGCGGGTTTTGTTGCAACCCTTATTGGTGTGCAAAATTTACCACAAAATATTTTCTTGCTTGATCAATTATTGCCAATTCCTGCGGGTCGCGAGTTTGGGGTAAGCTGGAATGATTATCTTGCCATTCAAAATGGTCTCATTCCAGTGCAGTATGTATTTGCTGATTACGATGCCGTTAATAAACGTTATCCGATTACAGGCCGTGACATAGGCGGATTTGTGCATGTTGATGGTCCATACGAGGCATATTATAACGCCCTCTATGTTCTAGCTGGTTATAAATTCCCAATTTCTCCGGTATTCCCTTATGCCAACGGATCGATAACTAAGGAAAGCGGCGGCTTCACCATGGGTCTTCCCGATGCATTCGCGCTTGTTGGTGGTGTATGTTTAGAAGCTTTCAAGGCAGCATGGGCGCAAAAATATCGTAGTTGGAGACGCCTGCGTCCAGAAGCAATGGCAGGCCTTGTGCATCAAGCAAAAACAACTGGCACCAATCCTTTCAATTTAGATGCATCATTATTTGCAACCTATAATGGGGTTGATTTCTTACAATTGGTGCGCAATACCAATGCCTTGCAAGCAATATATTATCCATTGCAAAATGTGAATACCTATCTGCTAAGTCAAATGTACCCAGAAGGTTCTCCAACACATCCATCATATCCATCCGGGCATGCTACGGTTGGTGGTGCTTGTACCACGGTCATTAAAGCAATTATGAATGACCAGGCCTTAATCAGCAGTCATGTGACGCCCGTGAGTGTTGATCCAAGTAATCCTACAAATCTACTGCCAATTATTGGCGAGCACACCATGACCGTGGGTGGTGAGTTGGACAAATTAGCTTCCAATATAGCTTTCGCGCGCGATTTTGCCGGTGTGCATTATCGCAGTGATGCTGAACAAGCGATGTTGCTTGGTGAGCAAGTTGCAATTCGTTACTTGCAAGACCATGCACGCACGTATGCAGAGTCAGGATTTACTGGTTTTGTATTTAGCAAACGTGACGGGACACGAATTCAAGTTACGCCAACTGCGGTGAATGTGATAGGCTAAAATACAAAATTTTAAGACACAAAAAAACGAGGCGGAAGAAATTCCGCCTCGTTTGCATAAAATAAAGATTAATTAAATTTAACTTTAAATTCACCATTTTCATATTGCATGCGTGGTATGATATAACCAAAAACTGCTCCTGCAACATAGGAACCAGTTTGCCACCAGTTTGCTTTAGTATAATCAAAAACAACTTTGCCATTGTTAATTGAGATAGTATCTTTATTGCATACCCCAATAGCACTTGCAGCTACAAGTCCTGTTCCTGCTAGATGAAGAGTGCCTCGTTCATTAAGATTTGCACGCTCTATAGATGCAGCAATAACAGCGTTTAAGTTTTGTGCTTTTGGGGTGACCGTGGCTTCGAAAAATTTAGCGCTTTTTTTGTCTTCTGCTGGTATGACTTGATAAAATTTTGTTTTGTCTAAGTTATCTATAAGAGTATCATTGGATGAAGGTACAGTCGCTCCTATTTTCGATCCTTCTTCACGGATCTTGTTGTTCAGCTCTTTTTTTGCCGTTTTAGTTTCATCAGATTCTTGATTTTGCTTATGCAGATATTCGGGTATTCCTATTGTGGCTGCACCTGCGGCAAACGGAGTTGCAATATTCCACATAAACCATTTGGTGTTTTCGGTAGAATCTGCCATAACAAAAGCCGAACTTTGTAATAATAGCCCGGTCAACGTATATATTTTTAATGAGTTTTTCATACCGTATCCTAAAAAATATGTGTATTTATATAAACAACTACATCATATAATACATTATTAGTAAGGAATTTCAAAAAAGCGAGGCGGAAGAAATTCCGCCTCGAACGTTGACTAAAAAAGAAGGCGGGAAATTTCCCGCCTTTAAGATTATCTAATTATTGTTATTCAGCATCATCATCATTAACGGGTTTAGCTTTGGATTTCTTGCCTTCGCCTTTTTTAGTAGACCCTTCGCCAGTGGTTGAAGCGGTTGCTGATGCCAAACTTTCGCCACCTTTGTCATCGCTTGTGCCGCCTTTGCCTGCGCCTGATGTCAAACTTTCATCACCTTTGGTATCGCCTGTGCCGCCTTTGCCTGCGCCAGTTGATTTCTTTTTGTTTTTTGCATCAGCTTCGTCGCCGGATGTGGTTTCTTCATCAGCTTTTGTCTTTTTCGTTGATTTTGATTTTGTTTTCCTACTTGCCCAACTAGCTGCAGCCCATCCTGGTATTGTTTTGCCAGAGATATAAC
>JABDCY010000044.1 GCA_013287855.1 Candidatus Babelota bacterium
TAAAATCGTAACCTGATTATCAGGCAGACCTTGTTGCAAAGAGGCACGCATGTTTTCTGCAAGACCTTTAGAATCATTGGTAAATTCTTTTACCCGCACCAAGATATCTTGCTTTGAAAAATCACGAGTTACAGGATTTGACCAGCCATTTTTTTCCAAAATCGATACTACTTCAGATGAACTCACAGGGTTGGCAAATTTGAAATGAACTTGCGTACCACCTGTAAAATCGATGCTGTAATTAAAAACATAACCTCTGGTTTGATATCGGTAAATAGCGGTGCCTGCAAATGCACCAATCAGTGTTAGCGAAAAAATGAGGCATGCTACCCGATATTTTAAGAAATCAATTCGCGTCATAGCAGAACTTGCCATATACTCTCCACAGATATTTAGATATTATTGGACCTTTTTTTTGACCTTGCGTTATGCGCGCTCACCACGTATTGAGACATACCTACGTGCTTTAGGCCCAAAATGAAACTTGATAAATCCTTGTTTGGTTGCAAATAATGTATCGTCACTACCTTTGGAAACTCCCAATCCTGGATGGAAACGAGTGCCACGTTGACGCACGATAATTTCACCACCAAAAACCTGCTGGCCGTCAAATAGTTTAACGCCTAAACGTTTACTTTGACTATCGCGACCATTACTAGTAGACCCGCCCGATTTACTCGTTGCCATGGCATAAATCCTTTAAATGATGTTAATGATAATTTTTGCTTTAGATAGAAACGCATATCATAGAAATGATAAAGAATTATGTTAATTACGTTTGTTTTTATAGTATGGGTCATGCCAGCAAAAATGTCAATTTTAACCTCAGAGGCTCGTTGAAAGAGAAGAAAACCCTATTTTTAGCGAGCGCCATTAATACAAATAGTGTATTTTGCCAGATAAATGTGCTATGCTACTAATGTTATTTAGAAAAAAAAGACATAAGGAGAAAATCATGAAAAAGATCTATAGGTTCAAACAAAAAATAGTGCTGGTCGCCACTTTGTGCCTTTTGGGATTGAGCGTTAAATTATATACCATGTGCATAGGCGCACCTAGCAGTGATGCAGCATTTGATGAACGCCGCAATGATCCAACTATTGGCCACGTAATTTCAGCAGTTGATGCCGCTGGTTATACTTTTGAACCTGAAAGCACCTTTGCAAAAGGTGAATTTGTTATTGTAAAAAAGGAAACTCCGGTTCTTGATGAGCACGGCAAGCAGGTAATGATACAAACATTAATCTATCCTCCTCAGCCTGCGCAACCTATGTATGAAACAACGTATATCAAAGGCTTAGTACGAGATTATTATCCAGATTCTAACAGCTATGAGATTCAAGTGTATCCGGTAGGTAGCCCAATCGATACTTTTGATGTAAAGCAACCAGAAGAAATCGGCAAGCTCTACTTGTAAGAGCATATCCAAAAATTCCAAACATACTCAAAAAACTTGATCAACCACTCGTTTGTCCGACTTCGCTAATTGATCGCCATAGACATTGTTCGAGACTTTGAGCGGCGACGGATGTCATCCTGACCCTGAAACGAGTTCGGGGTGACAAGGGGAGGACCATTCTGTTTTCAGACTTACCAGGAAAAATTAAGCCAAAATCATATGTTTTTGACAAATTGAAATTTTCATATATGCTAAATGATAGGTACTTAAAGACTTTTTAAACAGAGAATTTAAGGTAAATTATGGAGGATATATATGAAATTTTCACGGAAATTTACACGTTTAATGCTGTCAGTAGGGATAATTCTTTCTCTATCAAATCCAGTTCAGTGTGGCACGGGTGGGTCTAAACAACAGGGTACTGAAAAGAGCTCATTAGAAACACAAGAAAAACAAGAAATACATTTTTTTGATCAACAAAAAATAAATGGCATTCAGAAACCTATTCAAAATCTTATCATAACAAAGGGAACGGATATCATAGGTCACGTATCTTATATTATGACAGTCAATAGTGACCACATAATTATGCATGAATTGGTCATAGAGAAAGGACATCGTAAAAATGGATTTGGATGTTTATTATTCAAAGAATTTGTGCGTCGATGCAGCACTAAGAAAAATGGCAACAGCAAATATTACAAAAAAATCACCTGGATTGCTGAGGCATTAGATCCACAAAAAGGAATGTCAAAAGCACAGGCACTGCCTGGTATCATTACATGGTATAAAAATCGTGGTGGCATATTCATTGCATTTGTCGACGGTCCATATGCCGACCAACAAGCACAAATGGAATACATCCTTAGCTAAATATTTAACAATATTGGCAATAATCATGAGTGGCTTAAACAATGTTTACTCCACTTTTTTTTGCTAAAAATTTTCTCGACAGAGGTCATCAGGAATTATAGCCTAACTCCAGAACAAATATGAATTTTTTTGGAGTTAGATAATGGAACAAATTTCGTGTATTTTTTGCAAGCAACAAAATAATTCAGTAGCAATTTGCCAAGATGGTTACACTGGCAAAAGATGTCATGAGTGTCAGTTGATTTACATTTCCCCACGGCCCACCGAGCAGACCGTGGTCAACATTTATGGTCATGATGACGCACAAATTTCTGCTCAAGCACACATTGGTGGATCATTGCTCAAACGATTATATGCGCGGCACACACTCACATTAATTAGACGACATCTACCCAAATCAAAAAAAGCAGAAACTCCTTCACTTCTTGAAATTGGCTCAGGCGCTGGTTATTTTTTAGATGAGGCACGCAAAAAAGGCTTTTCTTCCTATGCCATCGAATTAAATCCCATCCAAGCTAATTTCATCAAACAAAACTTGCATATCCCCTGTGAGAATTCTCTTTTATCCGCTGCATCATTTGGCGCAACTAGGTTTGATGCTATCTACCACAGCGATGTGATTAGCCATTTTTATGATCCAGTAGCTGCATTTAACATCATGCATGAAAAACTCAATGCTAACGGCCTTCTAGTATTTGAAACAGGCAACATAGCCGAAATTAACAAAGACTATTTTCCGGCATTCACGAGCTTCCAATATCCCGATCATTTGTTCTTTTTTAGTGAACATTCCATAAAACTTCTGTTAGAGAAAACTGGTTTTGAACTACTGGCGATACATCGCTACAACATTTTGCCGCAACTTAAGTTGCTGAAATGGTTACATAAACCTAAACAACCTTCGACAAGTGCTCAGTCCACACAGACACAAAAAAATTCCTTCATAAAAAATGCTATCAAGAATGGTTATTATCTTGGCAGCTATTGCCTGCGCTACAAGCTTGGCGCCTGGTTACCAAAGTCAGAACGACCTCAAACGATGATTGTGATGGCTAGAAAAAAGGACTAATTTTACAAAAAAATCTTGAAAACTGCCCGAATTTCCAGGATTATTAACTCATTCTACGCAGTCAAATT
>JABDCY010000045.1 GCA_013287855.1 Candidatus Babelota bacterium
AAGAAAAGAGCCCGCTTTTTACAGCGGGCTCTTTTACCACTTATCAAAATGTTCAAAAAATATAGAATAGACTTCGTTTGAAACTATAGATTTGCGGCAACTAGTATTCGAAAGCAAAAGGAAGAATTTTGGATTAAGAGAATGATATGCATTTGCTCACGATGTCATCCTGAACTTGTTTCAGGATCTATGCAGTTATTCACAACAAGCGTTGGCACCAATGCATGAATAATTGATCTTAATTGAACAGTAAAAACCTGAATGTATTGATTTATATGAAGCTACTTTTGTTATCAATAATATGGATCCTGAAACCCAGCCTACGCTTATCCAGGTCTTCTGACTTGGCAAGCTTCGGCGGGCAGGCTGGGTGTTTACTCCTGAGCTTAGCCGAAGGGTCAGGATGACATCGGGAAACGGCAAAAATCCTTCAAAAAAATATAGATAAAAAATTTGATCAAAACTTACTCACGCAATCCTCTTGATTAGTTTCAGAAGAGATCTAATACAAGAAGTACAAATTCGCTGTTTATACATGCCAACGTCAAAAATTAACAATAAGGTAATGCATGAAAATTAATAAAATACATCTGTGCAGCCTATTGGGTCTGCTACTTGCACCAGCGCTACATGGAGTTAGTTTAGGTGTCGTTATTTTTTGCAAGACTAAAGGATTTATTACCATGCAAGAAAAAGGTAACCAAGTTATTTATAAACAAAACGTTGAAGGCACAGATCACGAACTTGTCGTTGTGTTTTCTAAAAAAAATACAACAGCTTCTGCGCAGCTCACACGCAAGAACAAACCTTTCTACACTTTTGATAGTTCAACATCGAGAAATATCTACGATGAGATCAAGCAAGAAATAAAAAAACAAAAATAATAATATGGTGATTTATGAATGCGAACAAACTACGGTTGTATGGTCTGTCAGGACTATTTCTTGTAGTACACGCGATGCACTGCGTTAATTTAGGAATAGTGATACCAGGTGCCTTTTTGACATGCACAACTACAGGACCTATTACAAAAAAAACTAAGCTCAATCACTCTGAATATCGACAAGACGTTAAAGATTCTCCCGGTCATGAACTGGTAGTTCAGGTTTATAGCAAAACAGGAATTGCAGCTTCGATAAGGCATAACAATAACGTGGTTCTTACGTTTGATAAAATTGCATCTCAAACCATATACAATGATCTTATGAAATAAGCAAAAAACACCAAAAATAATACGTGGCCATAGCAAAAGAGCCTCGAGAAAAATATCTCGAGGCTCTTTTATTTTGTTGCATTCAATTATGATTTCTTATTAATCGCTTCCAAAAATTCCTCATTGGTCTTGGTTTTCTTCATCTTATCGATCAAGAATTCCATGCCTTCAACCACGTTCATGGTTGACAGGAATTTCTGAATTACCCAAACCTTATTCAAGGTGTCTTCAGCCAGCAATAAGTCATCGCGACGAGTACCAGACATTTGCAGATCAAAGGCAGGATATACACGGCGGTTGGAAAGCTTACGCGTCATGTGCATTTCCATGTTACCGGTACCTTTAAATTCTTCGTAAATTACTTCGTCCATCTTGGAACCGGTATCAACAAGAGCGGTTGCCACAATAGTAAGTGAACCACCTTCTTCGCAATTACGCGCAGCACCAAAGAATTTTTTAGGACGTTGCAGTGCATTGGCATCAATACCGCCGGTAAGAACCTTACCCGATGCTGGCGAAATAGTGTTGTAAGCACGCGCAAGTCGGGTAATTGCGTCCAGCAAAATCACTACATCTTTGCCAGCTTCTACCAGACGTTTTGCCTTTTCGATGATAATTTCTGCAACCTGGACGTGGCGTTCAGCCGATTCATCAAAGGTTGAACTGATAATCTCAGCGGATGTACCACGCAAGGTGCGCTTGAAATCTGAAACTTCTTCAGGGCGTTCATCGATGAGCAATACAATGAGAGTTACTTCAGGATTGCCCGCTAAAATTGATTGAGCAACTTCTTTGAGTAAGACCGTTTTACCTACTTTTGGTGGTGCTACGATAAGCCCCCGTTGGCCTTTACCGATTGGAGCAAAAAGATCCAAAGTTCTCGTGGAAATAACGGCAGGGTCATTTTCGAGATGAAATTTTTTATCGGGATACAGTGGCGTTAAACGATCAAAATTAACGCGATCACCGGCAGGAATTGGTTCTTCAAAATTAACCTTGGTAACTTTAAGAAGTGCAAAATATTTTTCACCTTCTTTTGGTTTGCGGATAACGCCGGTTACCGTATCACCCGTGCGCAAGCCAAAACGTCTAATTTGGGATGGGGAAACATAGATATCATCAGGCCCTGAAATATAATCGTAATAGGTTGAGCGCAAGAAGCCAAAACCATCGGGTAGTTTTTCCAATACCCCCTCTACTTCTAGTTCACGTTCTGGATGTGCAGCCACATCAATAATTTTTGCAAGTAGAGCGTCTTTGGTCATTAAACTCGCACCAATAATGCCGTAACGTCGAGCATATTGGTTGAGGTCAGCAAGAGAAAGTTGTTTGAGTTCATCGGTCGTTAATTCACGAGGTTCTGGGCGATTTTCATAGCGGTCATAGCGTTGCTCTTGATAACGCGAATCTTGTTGGCGACCTTCGCCACTTTGGCGATAATCTGATTGCCGCGACTCATAACGCCTATCCTGAGGCTCTCCTGAGCTATGTCGAGGGGCTTTGTCGTAGGGCTCATCAGATTGACGGTATTCACGCTGTCTAGGCTCATAGCGCCTTGAAGAGCGTTCTCGCACCATTTCTCGTGGCGCCTCTTGCGATTCCTTAGTCACCGTTTCTTGTGGCAATTCTTCCTGAGAACTTTCTTGCGCTACATTTGTCGCCGTTTCCTCAGAAACATTACCTGTCGTTTCGCCATTTTGTTCGGCCAACTTTGGATCGCGTCCCTTCACTTTTCTACCTCGTGGATTTTGATTACTCATACCGTTTCCTTAGAAAATAACCGCCCCTTAAATACCATGCGTCTCCTAAAAAAGACATAATAAGACATATATTGATTTTTATTATTAAAATTAAATTAGTTACGATTTTCAGCGTGAAATTTCATAGTTAGAAGCACAGATTTTAAATTCTAAGTTCGAAAATGGGGAGTTTTTGAATACTGGGAAAGATCGGTTCTCTTTCCCAGTACAACATGCTTTAACGAGCTTCTTTATAAAAGAGTAACATAATTGGGCTTGCCATATAAATAGATGAGTAAGTTCCAAAGAAAATACCTACTAGGAGCACTAAAGAAAAGTCTTTGAGCGCA
>JABDCY010000046.1 GCA_013287855.1 Candidatus Babelota bacterium
AGGAAAGTCTATGATCTATTCAAAAAAGTTATTGTTGATTCATACCCTCTCATTCACCATTGTCACCATGATTTGTCCAACTACGGTTCCTCACCTGCCTAACCTTGATGCGGTAATCGCACGCCTTAATGCCAACCATGCTGCTCTTTTTGCGCAATTACAAGCAAAACTTGCCGCGATTAAATTATCCCACACTCATGAAACAAATCCGATATTTCAGACACAATCTAATAGTCATAATCAGATGCGTTCGCCACGCCCTGATGTTTCTCTTGCTGGTGTAGTAATTCCCACGACGTGCACAGGTGCACAGCAGGCTAGCCCGTGTGCACCAAATGCCGTCTTTGGCACTATAACGGTGAATGGCGATGAATGTCTCAAAGGAAATCTGATATTGCAGGAAACAACTGGTGGTCCTAATTCTGTTGGTAATATTCTTAAAGGTGATTGCATCAGCAATGTTTTGTTTTTGCACAATTTCGGCATTCAAAGCACCTTTCTTGGCGAGGCGGCTGGACAATTTTCAGTTCTTAATAATATGCAGAACGGTAACTGTACCGCACTGGGTTTTGCAGCGCTTTCAAATGCACAAGGTTCATTAGATAATACCGCCCTTGGGGCATTTACCCTTGCCAATACTACGGCAAGTCAACGAAATTCAGCTTTTGGTAGCACATCATTATTTGAAAATTTAACAGGAAGTGATAATTGCGCCTTTGGGTTTCAATCTCTCTTTTCAAATACGATAGGCATTAATAATAGCGCATTTGGTAGCGGTGCTTTATTTAGCAATATTGGTAGCAGCGGCTTTAATGGCAATGACAATTCTGCGTTTGGCTTTAGTTCACTGAATGCTAATACCACCGGTTTTGAGAATTGTGCTTTTGGTAGCAATTCGTTATTACACAATATAGACGGTAGTGATAACTGTGCCTTCGGCTATCAAGCTCTTGAACAAAACATTATCGGAGGCAATAATTGTGCGTTTGGAACTGACGCTCTATTTTCCAACAATGGGGCCAATAATTCTGCATTTGGCGCATCAGCAATGGATGATCACGTGACTGGCGATTCAAATACGGCATTGGGAAGTTCTGCCATGTTTTTTGGCGCTAATGGCTTTAATCAGACAGCCGCTGGCGCTTTCGCACTGTCTTCATTTGATAGTACTGATCAAGAAGGTCCTAATGCTGCGTTTGGGTATTTTGCACTCTCATCAAATGTAGCCGGTATAGGTAATGCAGTTGTTGGTGGTATGGCATTGGAAACTGCAACAAGTGGTGATTTTAATGCCGTTGTTGGGTTTAGCGCGTTTTCTGTTAGCAATGCGGCAAGTCGAAATAGCGGTGTTGGAGCACTAGTCGCACCCCTTTGTAATGGAACCGACAATGTATTGCTCGGTTTTGCTGCTGGCAACAGTTATTTTGGTGTAGAATCAGGAAATATTATTATCGGTAGTGGCCAACTAGGTACAACAGGTGAATCTGGCATCATTCGAATTGGCTCATTGGAGGTACCTACAACCGATTGTTTTATAGCAGGTATTTTTGGTGCGACAGTAGGCGCGGGCGCACTTCCCGTGATTGTTGATAGCACAGGCAAATTAGGCACCGTAGTTTCTGCGCTTCGTTATAAAGAACAAATTGAAGATCTGAAAAATATTGATGATGCCTTCATGCTATTGAGACCGGTAACTTTTAAACACAAAAAGTCTCACGAACGGTCATATGGGCTCATTGCAGAGGAACTTCTTGGAACCGCCTTCGCCGACCTTGTAGTCTACAACAAGGATGGACAAGTGGAAGGTATTAAGTATCAGGAGTTCGATGCAATTCTCATCAAAAAAATTCAGTCGCAACAGCTTGAGATTGATGAGCTCAAAGAAATGGTAATGCAAATGAAGCGAGAAATTCAAGAGCTGCGTCGTTCATAAAAATAAAGTCGATAACAAAAAAGGCTCCGTCGAGGAGCCTTTTAATTTTCAAGTTACTTTTACTTCTGATTGAACCAGGCTGTGAGGCTGTTCTTTAATCCACCAAAAAAACCACGTTTCTTGGCTTCTGGTAAAAACAAAATTCGTTGCTGTGCACCTTCAGCCTGTTGCGTATTTAGCTCATGTTTTCTTTGAGCATACTCCTGAATTTCATCATCCCAAAACTTTTCCTGTTGCTGTTTAAAATAGGCTTTCTGCTGTATATGTGCGATGATCACTTGCAGATCTTTGATAGTTTTTGGATATGCTTCTGGCAAATCTTCATTCCCGTTTCTCAGCCGAGTCCAGTTATAGGATGCCCTAAAGTGTTTTGGAAGATCTTTAAATCCGCGATGTCCAAAATTCTTAACGTACGTTTCCACGTGTTTAAAATCGATCCCATTTTGCAAAGAAAAAATAACATCATTTTTTAGTGCACGATGGAGTTTTGTGCCAGCCCTTAAAGCTCGTAATGGGTTACTGTGAGTCACATGATTTAAAGATAAAGCAAGCAATCCACAAGTTAACGTTAACTTTTTCATAATATTTCCTCAGAAAATGACTTTTTAACCATTATTTCTTATTTTATGCAATTGTCATAAATTGTCAAATGGTATTATATACAAAGGGCCCCACCCATATTACTGGATAAGGCCCTTTTTTGGTTCTAATCTGTAAAAAATTTATTTCTTCGCCGTTGGCGCTAATCGCAAGCCATACATTTTCAGCATCTCATCTTCAGCAGCACTTGGCGATTCCATCATAGGATCAAACCCGCGTTGATTTTTAGGGAATGCGATCACTTCGCGGATTGATTCTACACCAGCGAGTAGCGCAATAAGGCGATCGATTCCTAGTGCAATACCACCATCTGGTGGGTAGCCAAATTCTTGTGCTTCAAGCAAGAAGCCAAATTTTTGTTGTGCAAGTTCTTTGTTGATGCCAATAAGTTCAAAAATTTTGCTTTGCACATCGGCATTATGGATGCGAATCGAGCCGCCGCCACATTCGTTGCCATTAATGACTAAGTCGTATGCACGCGCTTTCATCTCTTCTGGTTTTTGATTCTCCCAGCCAGCTTGTGGTGAGGTAAATGGATGATGCGCTGCTTTGAGAGTCTTTGTTGCTGCATCATATTCAAACAACGGAAAATCAGTGATCCAGGAGAAATGCAGCTGATCTTTAGGAATAATATTTATTGCATGTGCTAATGCCAGA
>JABDCY010000047.1 GCA_013287855.1 Candidatus Babelota bacterium
TAGGAGCAAATTATGAAAAAACACATAAGCTTAATCGCAATCACATTTTTACTGAGCAATTTTTTGGCCTTATCTGGCATGGAGTTGCGGCAACGTAAACTTACAGCGGTGGAAAGACAGCAACGAGAAGGTTCGATTAAAGAATTGCGTGCTCAAGCCGCGCTTGCAACAAAGGTAAAATGGGGTTTGATACCCGTGATTGCCACGACTGGTTATACATTTTTAACCACTCTAAATCCCTGCTGCTGTTTAATGAGCGGGATCGGTGCTTTCAGTCATGGCTACGCGATGGGAACCGAAGAAGTAAGCACTGAACAAATCGGCAAGATTGAAGCTGAATTGGCAAATGATGCTCAATTGCCAGAAGACAAAAAAACATAACTAGGAACAACATGAACAAAAATTTATTTATTTTTGCAGGTTTGGTTGCATTAAGTAACGTTGCACAGATTCAATCTATGGATTTAAGAAAGAGGAAAGCACAGGAAGAGCTGTCAGAGCTGCGGAAGTCTATAGGTGAAGATCGCGAGCTCGCCCAAAAGATTTATCCTCCATTGCTTACAATCGCCGTAGCTACCGGAACTATCGGTTGTCTTCTGAATAATTCGTGCTGTTTTGCCACTTGCTTTGTTGCTACTTGTATTGGTGGTTGCGCATATGGGACCAAGAAGGCTTTTGATGGGGAAATCACGAGAAGTAACGCAAAAGTTAATCCAGAAGATCAGAAAAATAAGTAGGATGACATGCAAAGTTTACCAATTCTTGCATTCACTATTTTTCTGGCAGCTAGTTCATATATTCAAGGCATGGAGCAAAGGCAACGAAAATCTATTTTGCAAGGTTTGCAAGAGACCTATACAAATTTAGAGCAAAGTTCAGAAACTTCTTCAAAAATGGCAGGGGCGGGACTCGGCATTGGAACTGTTGGTTCAATAGCTTCTTATTTTTATCCAACTATCGCGAATATTGCAATTACTTCGACTTATTGTTTTTTTGGATGTTGTGCACTGCGCAACAAATACACAATTGATGCAAAAATCGAGGGTATGAGAACCCGAGTAAAACAGGACTATGACGTTGATCTTGCGAAAAAAAATGATTAAGGGGTTATATATGTATAAAATATTAGTACTTGCAGTCACCACATTAACGAGCGTTTCTCCAGTTTTGGGCATGTGTCAAGGAAAAAACAGAGAACAGCTCATTGAATTGAGCAAGAGAACTAAAAACATAAGTCAGGCATTATCAACAATCGCAGATAAGTTCGAAGGCGAAGCTCAATTACATATGTTAAAATTTATCATATTTCAGAAACCTGTTCATGTATATTCTGCTCATTTCTGCTATATGCTAGGTACTTTTATCCAAGAATCTAAGAAACTTAGCGATGATGATGCGCAAACAATTGATGCAGCCATCCAAAATTTTAAAGAATGATTAAGGATTTTCTATGAAGCGCCTAAGATCACTGATGTGCCTAGTTTTTTTATTAGCGGTGAGTTTTGATAGTCAAGCCTCATGTGCTCGTTCGGGACTAGCCCAAGTTTATGCAGCCATCTTTGGTAACCACAATGTACGTGTTGTGAATCAACAGGCCATGTTACAAGCGCTCACTGATTTTGGCGTAGCAGATGCAAAATCGGTTCCTGTCAAAAAAATGAATTCGGTGGCTCGACAGATTATGGGTTCAGGCACAGTTTCCTTTACCTTAGAAGGAATTTGGCTTGATGAAGATCTTTTAGATACACTTTCAGATGATATTCGTGACTTTATTTTTTATCACGAAGCTGCACATTACGCAGCTGGCCATCATTATGCTTTTGTAAAAAGAGCTGCTGCTCTTGTGTTATCAGCAGGGCTTGGTGCTGCAGGCGCTGGCTATTTTGCAGGAAAACACCTGACATGGCAGAATTGTCTTTGCCTAGCTCTCGTGAGTAGTGGAGGCAGTTATGCTATCTGTGAATATCTACTTAAATCGTATGAAGTTGAACAAGAATTTGAAGCTGACCGTTTAGCTGCAGAAAAACTTTGTGCTCGCGATAAAGCACGAGCAGTCATAATGCGTTGCAATGACATTGAAAAACAGCTGCAATCTACTGATCGCCAATCGAGCTGGTTGCAAAAAAAACTCACAAATCATCTTATAATGATGCGAGAAATTCTTGAACGTTGGAACACAACTTCAAGCTCTATTGATGCCGGCCTCGTTTGACGCAGGATTCAAAAGTTGACGATGAACAGTGCTGTTTGAGATTGAATAAGAAAAGTAAAAAGGCACCAGAAAGCAACGAAACAGATAATCTATACCGATACTTTCGACACATACTTACCTCGATGGTTCGACTATGCTCACCACGGACGGAATAAAGTTGGTGTGTGGCAAGCGTAAATTTATTATAACTTTAATTTTATCACGCCGTAGCTTAAACAAGCGAAGGCGGATGAAGAATAAGAGTCAAGGATAATCAAAGTATTCAATTTGTCAACGTGATTGAAGAAATACGGGGAGCTTAAAAAAGCTCCCCGTATCAATTATGCTCTAGATTTTTACCTCATCCATCAGTATTGTCTCGCCAGTCAGGTAATTCGCTTTCATAAAATCAATGGCACTGTCGCGCGTATTGACCTTAGCTGGGCAATTATGTTTTGCCGTATCAAGAATATTTATGAGTGTTATGCAGCTGCGGAACTGATTATCACCACTTAACTGTTTGCGCATGCGCTCAGTCCAGCTTTTTTTCTCATCGTTCTCGTCTTCTTTCTTTTCTTCCTCTTTTTCATTTTCCGTTACTTTGATGTAATTTGGCAACGCGCGCTCGCGGCCATAATTTTTATTAAACCACAACACTTGGTCTGGTGGTGGAAATTGGCGGTCAATAGTAAAATCTGGCTCGATGCCCAATCCTTGAACGGAGCTATCATTCGGTAAAAAATAAAGTGACGTCGTAATTTTGACCGCACAATCATTGCTTACTGGTACTACTTCTTGCACTGAACCTTTGCCGAAGGATTTGGCGCCAACTACGAATACCATAAGTTTTTTCTGTGCTTTGCCCTTAGATTTTTGAGAGAGTTCTTCTGAGTGAATTTTTAATGCTCCTGCCAAAATTTCAGCAGCAGAGGCAG
>JABDCY010000048.1 GCA_013287855.1 Candidatus Babelota bacterium
CCGCCAAAAACTACAGAATTGGTCACGCAATATGCCATGACCGAGCTTGAAAGCCTTGGCTTTCTTAAAATGGATTTGCTGGGACTCAAAAACTTAACGCTCATCGACCGCGTCGTAAAACTCATCGAGCATCATCATGGCGTCAAACTTAACATCGATAAATTACCACTCGATGATCAAAAAACGTTTGCGTTGCTCTGCGAAGGAAAAACATCTGGTGTCTTCCAGCTGGAATCTGATGGCCTAAAAGACGTGTTACGCAAACTACAACCGGATAAATTTGAAGATATTATTGCCGTGAATGCGTTGTACCGCCCTGGACCACTTGGCTCTGGCATGGTGGATGATTTTATTGAGCGACGACATGGCAGGCAAGAAATCAAATATTTATTCCCCGAACTTGCACCGGTACTTGAAGAAACCTATGGCGTCATCGTCTACCAAGAGCAGGTTATGAAAATTGCTTCAACCATTGGTGGCTATAGCCTCGGTGAAGCTGATATTTTGCGTCGCGCCATGGGTAAGAAAAAAGCTGAAGTAATGGCAGAGCAACGCCATATATTTTTGACCAAAGCGCAAGCGCGCAATTTTGATGGTGAAAAAGCAGGCGAACTGTTTGACCTCATGGCCTATTTTGCTGGTTATGGTTTTAATAAATCCCACTCGGCTGCGTATGCACTCATTGCCTATCAAACTGCCTACTTAAAAGCAAATTTTGCGTCCGAGTTTATGGCATGTCTTATCTCACTCGAAACAAAGGACGCAGAAAAAATGGCCTTCTATTTGCAAGAAGCAAAAGACATGGCACTAACCCTATTACCACCCGACATAAATACTTCCAAAATTGAATTTTCGGTGGTAAATGGTGCCATCTTGTTTGGTCTTCAAGGCATTAAAAATGTTGGACACACATCGCTCACCGATATTCTTGCTCAACGAAGCGCCAAAGGTCCCTTCAAAGATTTACTTAATTTGTGCAAACGTATCGAATTGCGCACCTCCAACAAGCGCGTGCTTGAAAATCTTATTTATGCTGGTGCCTTAGACACCTTGCCTGGCAACCGCGCACAAAAATTGCAAGAACTTGCGCGCATTATTGAAATTGCCACCGAACGCAAAAAAGCAGAGCTCACGGGGCAAATGGATCTGTTTGGTTTTAGCGTTTCTCCAACTAAAGAAGGTGACGAGTTGTATGCTTTTCCTGCAGTGCCGGATTTAAGCGATAAAGAAAAGTTAGAAAAAGAAAAGGAAGTCGTAGGATTTTATATTTCATCACATCCGCTCGAAAGTTATCAAAAATACCTCAAGCGGTGCAATTTAGTGTCTTTCACGGAGGCCCTGCAACAAGCGCTAAATAGCAATGAGATGGAATATTTTGTCACGTGTGCAGGTCTTATTAAAAGTCAACGCACTATAACGACCAAAAAAGGTGACAAGATGGCGTTTGTTGCTATCGAAGATGCTTCGGGAACTGCCGAAATTGTGGTTTTCCCGCGGGTATATCAAAAAGTTGCTGCGTGGCTTGATAATCATCAGGTGTTCATTGTAAAAGGTGCAGTTGATACGATGTCACAACAAAAATGTAAAATAAAAGCCAATGAGTTTGTGCCCATCGACTTACTCTTTGATCACTTACCGATTGCACAAGTTTCGCTTGAATTGCCACATGCTTTTGATGAGACTCTGGTAGAAGAGCTCAAGCAAACTTTGCGACCAGGTAAAACAGCGCTTAATTTTATCTACCAAGAGCAAGGGAAAAATTTGGTACTGGCTACCAAAATTAAAACATCACTCGATGCGGAAATAATAGAAGCTATTGAGAAACTAAATATTGATATTGAAATGATCTTGTGAACTTTAACGGTAGAAAGCTAACGCTTTTTGATGATATCCTTGATGCAGCAATTCAAGTTCCGCAATAAACCGCTGAATTTCCTGCTCGAGGCCAGCTTCAACAAATAAAGTAAGCACCGTTTGCAGCAATTCACTACCAAGATCTTCGGGAGCATTGCGGTGCGCGACATAGCGTCGCAGCACTTCTTTGTACAGAAGAATTCTATCAAACTGCTGCAAGATTTGCGCATAACTTTGAATTTTTTCTCTGAGTGCCTCAAACTGTTTTGTTTTCAAGAGAATGTCGGTCAAAATCCCACAATAGTGGCACATTTTATCGAGCAACCCTAGCTGCTGATAAACTTCAAGAAGTTGCTCAATCAACTCAACATCAAGCGGCGATAACAAAGCGACGTGCTCTCCAACAGCAGCTGCTTCTCGCAACCTCCCCTCTTTGCGATACAGTGCAATTGCTGCCTGATATTTTTCTTGAGCCACTGTGTCATTAAACGCGAGGAGCAAATCACCTTCAAGTTGTAACACATAGGCAGAATCTGGTATGGAATGGGATAATAAACGATAGACACCAAGTGCGCGCTCTTTTTCACCACGCGCAACACATTCGGCTAATTTAAACCATGCAAGATTTGTTTTATCAGAAGGGAACTGTTTCATTACTCGTACCTTTTTTTAACTACTTTTTTTGTGCTTCACTTCAAGTACTACTCTAAAAAATAATGAAACATTTTGTGGAGAGAAAATCAACTATTATTTACTCACTTTTTTTCATCGCCGTTAGCCTGCTGTTGTTGACAATAAC